>DATMIN010000597.1:0-10956 GCA_035554275.1 Burkholderiaceae bacterium | reverse complement strand
ATGCGGTCGGCCTCGCGCTTCAGCATCGCGGGCTCCTGGCCCGCGCCGTGATAACCGGGCACGAGCGGCACGCCGGCCTTCTCCATCAACTGCTTCGACTCAGCCTTCAGCCCCATCGCCTGGATCGCCGCCGGCGGCGGTCCGATGAAGACGACGCCGGCATCGGCGCAGGCCTGCGCGAACGCCTCGTTCTCGCTGAGAAAGCCGTAGCCGGGGTGGACCGCCTGCGCGCCGGTGGCCTTCGCGGCTTCGAGGATGCGGTCGGCGCGCAGGTAGCTGTCCTTCGGCGCGGCCGGGCCGATGCGCACGGCCTCGTCGCAGGCCTGCACGTGTTTCGCGTTGACGTCGGCGTCGGAGTAGACCGCGACGGTGCGGATGCCGAGCTTGCGGCAAGTCGCCGCCACTCGGCAGGCGATTTCACCTCGATTGGCGATCAGGATCTTGTTAAACATGGGTCGGCTCCATCGAGGTGAAATCGCCTGTGTGCGCTGCGCGCACCATGCAATGTGGCTTCGCCGAAGCGCGCGCTTCGCGCGCACTTTCACCTCGGTTGGCGATCAGGATTTTGGTGAACATGGGATCCTCACGTCGACGGTTGACCCGCCCCGAACCAGCCCGAGATGCGCCGCGCGAGCGCGCGCAGGAAGCGCGCGAACACGATGATCGCCACGATCATCACGACCAGCGCGACCGCGAGCGCGGCGAAGAACGCGACCGGGTGCGTCCACGACAGCCACAGGCTCGCCGGCACCACCGAATCGCCGAGCAGCGACATCGCGACGTTCGAGAACGGCTCGGGCGACGTATTCAGCGCCGCGCGCGTCGTCGCCTTCGCGACGTGGCTGGTCGCGGCGAGCGTGCCGCCCAGCAGCGCCGCGGCCATCGCCCAGCTCTGCTGGTCGGCACCGAACACCGCCGCCGCGAGCGCCGCGCCGGCGGGGATGCGCACCAGCGTGTGCACCGTATCCCACAGCGTGTCGAGGCCGGGGATCTTGTCGGCGAAGAACTCGACGAACAGCATGAAGCCGCTCGCGCCCAGCATCACCGGCGACTGCAACAGCCGCAGCCCCGCCGGCAGCTCGACCCAGCCGAGCCAGCCCGCCAGGCCGGTGAGGAACACGACCGCGTACAGGCGCAGCCCGCTCGCCCAGCCGAGCGCCGCGGCGATCGCCAGCAGCGAGGCGGTGTCGAGCGGCAGTTGCGTCATCGCCGGTCACCCTTCGAGCCAGAGCGGCTTGCGCTTGTCGAGGAAGCTGCGCACGCCCTCGCGGCCCTCGTCGCTGGCGCGGCTGTCGGCGATGCGGCGCGCGGTCTCGGCGCGCAGCGCGGCGTCGAGCGGCGCGGCGGCGACGTCCTGCACCAGCGTCTTGCAGGCGCGCAGCGCCATCGGGCCGTTGGCGCGCAGCGCGCCGATGATCTCGGCGACCTTCGCGTCGAGCGTCTCGGCGCTACACAGCTCGTGCACGAAGCCCATCGCCGCGGCCTGCGTGGCGCTGAAGCGCTCGGCGGTGACGAAGTAGCGGCGCGCCGCCTGCTCGCCCATCGCGCGCACCACGTACGGCCCGATCGTCGCCGGCAGCAGGCCCAGGCGCGCCTCGCTGAGGCAGAACGTCACGCCCTCGGCCGCGACCAGCACGTCGCACACCGCCGCCAGGCCGACGCCGCCGGCGTAGCAGTCGCCGTGCACGCGGCCGACCACCGGCACCGGGCAGCGGTAGATCGCCCACAGCATGTCGGCCAGCGCCTGCGCGTCGGCGCGGTTGCGCTCCCAGTCGTAGCCGGCCATCTGGCGCATCCACGCCAGGTCGGCACCGGCGCAGAACGCCTTGCCGTGGCCGGCGAGCAGCACCGCGCGCAGCTCGGGCTCGGCTTCGAAGCCGGTGAACGCGGCGTGCAGCTCGGCGATCACGCCGTCGTTGAACGCGTTGCGCACGTCGGGCCGGTTCAGCCAGACCTCGGCCACAAAGCGCGACGGGCGGCGGATCTCGAGCGTGGCGGGGGCGGTGGTCATCGCGAGGTCTCCTGCAGGTGCAGATCGTGACCTCGCGCCGCCGCGCGACTCAGCGTGCGGCGGTCGGGCTCGGTCGGATGTAGACGACGCGGTCGTCGATCGCGTAGGCGGTGCAGTTCGGCCGCTGCGCCGTTTGGCAGCGCTTCATCGCGCGCTCGGTCGGGTCGGACGGCTCCATCGGGTCGACCGGCTTGGTGCCCCAGGTGCTGTAGAACCAGCCGGTATCGGAGACGACGAATGCGCGCGGCTTGCGCAAGGTGAGCCACTCGCGGTAGGCCGCCCGCCCGCGCTCGCTGACGGGCACCGCCTCGACGTTGTCGAGCGTCGCGCTGCTCGCCACCATCGGCGCCGCCGGCGCGGCAGGCGATGGCGGCGCTGCGATGCCGGCTGCACCGGCCACCGCCGGCGCGAGCGGCGCAGCGCCCGCGCGCGGCGGCACGATCACCTTCTCGAGCTCGGCGGTCGCCAGATCGGAGAACTTGTCGTAGAGCCAGCTCATGCGCACGCCGTCCTGGCCGCCGGCCAAGCCGCCGAACGCGTAGGTGGCGCTGACCTCGAAGCTGCGCAGCGCCTTGCCCGACGGATCGAGCACGCGCACCCGGCCGGTGATGTGGTCGTCGCCCGCCATGAAGCCGAACATGATCGCGGTGAACGCCCCGCGCACGCGTACGTCGGTCACGACGATCTCGACGCGGTGCGTCGCCGCCGGCGCGGTCAGGCCGCGCGACTCGAGGCGCAGCCGCAGCCGCGTCGCCAGTTCCTCGCGGTTGAACTGCGGGTTGTCGACCAGCAGCTTGGCCGCGTCGGGCGACATCTGCGCAACGACCTGCCCGACGCCCTCGAGGCGCGACAAGTCGCCATTCACACGCGCGTCCTGCTTGATCGTGCCGGCGCAGCCCGCCAGCAACGCCAGCGCGGCCACCGCCAGCCACGGGCGCCAAACGCCCGCGCTTGTTCTCGGATTCGTCGGCTCCATCGCTCCCTGCCTTGTCATGATGTGGGCGGGCATCGTAGACGGCGCAGGCGCGCGCGAACGCCTGCCGCGCGGCACCGGCGCGGCGCGGCGTGACAAAAGCCCCGGGGTCGGGTCGCGCACCGCGCGCGATGGGGAGGAAGGTGGTGCTCATCGCGGCGATCCTCAACAGCGCTTGGCGACTTCGTCGAGCATCACTTCGGTCGCGCCGCCGCCGATCGCGAGCACGCGCGCATCGCGCCACAGCCGTTCGATCGCGGTGTCGCGCATGTAGCCCATGCCGCCGTGGAACTGCTGGCAGGTCGAGACGACTTCGTTGACGAGCTCGCCGGTGAGCGCTTTCAACATCGAGACCTCCTGCACCACGTCGTGCTTCTGCGTGATGCGCCACGCGCAGTGGTACATGCGCGCGATCTGCTCGCGCAGCAGCTCGTGCTCGGGGGTCAGGTAGATGTTGTCCATGGCGGCTTCTGTTCGCAGTGTTCGGGCAGTCACCGATAGTCGGTGCACACCCAGCGCCAGACCAGGCCGTCGTCGGGGTCGGTCGTCTCGCCGTCGCGCACGTAGCCGATGCGTTGCAGCAGCCGCCATGACGCGGTGTTGGCGGGCGCGGTGAACGCGCTGACGCAGCTCGCGCCGTGCGCCAGCGCCTCGCCGGTGACCTGGCGCGCGGCCTCGGTCGCGAGGCCGCGGCCACGGTAGGCGGCGGCCATGCCGTAGCCGATCTCGACCTCGCCGTCGTCGAGCGGCGGCGCCTTCACACCCCCCGAGCCGACGACGCGCGTGCCGTCGAGCACGTAGAGTCGCGTGCTCAGGATCGACGCCCACGCCGGGCACTCGCGCATGTTCTCGAGCGCGCGGGCGTAGATGCCGACCGGCGCGCACGCGTCGGGCTCGAGCGCGAGCGCATGGCGGCGTGCGAACACGCTCGGCGCGACGATCAGCTCGTGCAGGTCGCCTTCGGTCAGCGGCATCAGGGTCAGCGCCATGGGGCCGCGGCGTCAGGGATGCCAGGCGCGCAGGCCACGCCGCGCTTCGAAGGCGTCGAAGTCGCGGTCGCGGTGCAGCAGCGCATAGTCGTTCTCGATGCAGAACGCGGCGACGAGCACATCGATCCCGCTGCGCACGGTGAAGCCCTGGGCGCGCAGCGCGCGGTAGTGCTGCGCTGCCGTCTGCGCGAGCGCCGCGCCACCGGCCGGCTCGATGCTCAGCGTCTCCATCAGCAGGCGCGCCTGGCGGTGATCGCGCTCGTGGCGGAAGCCGCGCAGCACCTCGAACAGCACCAGGTCGGGCACGACCAGCCGAACCTCGCCATGGTCGAGCAGCTGCGCCAGCACGTCCGCCGCCGGCCGGTCGACCTCGTTGAAGAAGTCGATCCAGACGCTCGAGTCAACGACGAGCACGGTACTTCTTCGCTGCCGGCTCGTGCGCCGCCGCCTTGGCGGGCGCCGGGTCGGGCGCCGTCCAGTCGATGCGCTCGTCGCCCTCCCACTTGAGCTTGCCGCGCCACTTGAGGATCTCGCGGTAGGCGGCCTGGCGCGCGAGCAGCCTCAACCCGGCTTCGACCGCATCCTTCTTGGTCTTGTACGGGCCGGCCTTCATCGCCTCGGCCATCAGCGTCTCGTCGATCACGATGTTCGTGCGCATGATGTGTATGACTACATAGTTTGCGACACATCATACATCACATGCGGAACACGCCGAAGCGCGGCTCGGGGATCGGTGCGTTCAGGCTCGCCGACAGCGCGAGCGCGAGCACCTGGCGCGTCTGCGCCGGGTCGATCACGCCGTCGTCCCACAACCGCGCGCTCGAGTAGTAGGGCTGCGACTGGTGCTCGAACTGGTCGAGGATCGGCTGCTTGAACGCGGCCTCTTCTTCCCGGCTCCAGGCGCCGCCGCGGGCCTCGATGCCGTCGCGCTTGACGCTGGCGAGCACGCTCGAGGCCTGCTCCCCGCCCATCACGCCGATGCGCGCGTTCGGCCACATCCACAGGAAGCGCGGCGAGTACGCGCGCCCGCACATGCCGTAGTTGCCGGCGCCGAAGCTGCCGCCGATGATCACGGTGAACTTCGGCACATTGACGGTCGACACCGCCGTCACCATCTTGGCGCCGTGCTTGGCGATGCCTTCGGCCTCGTACTTGCGCCCGACCATGAAGCCGGTGATGTTCTGCAAAAAGATCAGCGGCACCTTGCGCTGGCCGCACAGCTCGATGAAGTGCGCGCCCTTCAGCGCCGATTCGGGAAACAACACGCCGTTGTTCGCGACGATGCCCACCGGCATGCCCTCGATGTGCGCGAAGCCGGTGACGAGCGTGGCGCCGTAGCGCGCCTTGAACTCGTCGAACTCCGAGCCGTCGACGATGCGCGCGATGATCTCGCGCACGTCGTACGGCTTCTTGGTGTCGGTCGGAATCACACCGTGCAGCTCGTCGGGCGCGAACAGTGGCGCGCGCGGTGCGACGAGGCGCTGCGCGTGCGTCTTGCTGCGGTTCAGGTTCGCGACGCAGGCGCGCGCGATCGCCAGCGCGTGCGTGTCGTTCTGCGCCAAGTGGTCGGCCACACCCGACAGCCGCGTGTGCACATCGCCGCCGCCGAGGTCTTCGGCGCTGACGATCTCGCCGATCGCCGCCTTCACCAGCGGCGGGCCGGCGAGGAAGATCGTGCCCTGCTCCTTCACGATGATCGATTCGTCGCTCATCGCCGGCATGTAGGCGCCGCCGGCGGTGCACGAGCCCATCACCACCGCGATCTGCGGGATGCCCTGCGCGCTCATCTGCGCCTGGTTGAAGAAGATGCGGCCGAAGTGCTCGCGGTCCGCAAACACCTCGTCCTGGTTCGGCAGGTTCGCGCCGCCGGAATCCACGAGGTAGATGCACGGCAGCCGGTTCTGCAGCGCGATCTCCTGTGCGCGCAGGTGCTTCTTGACCGTCACCGGAAAGTAGGTGCCGCCCTTCACGGTCGCGTCGTTGCACACGATCATGCAGTCGAGGCCGCTGACGCGGCCGATGCCGGCGATCAGGCCCGCGCCGGGCACCGCGTTGTCGTACATGCCCTGCGCGGCGAGCGGCGCGACCTCGAGGAACGGCGTGTCGGGGTCGAGCAGCATCTCGACCCGGTCGCGCGGCAGCAGTTTGCCGCGCGCCACGTGCTTGCGGCGCGGCGCCTCGCCGCCGCCCTGCGCCACCGTCGCCAGGCGCGCGTTCAGGTCGTCGACGAGCGCGCGCATCGCCGCGGCGTTGGCCTTGAAGTCCTCGGAGCGCGGGTTCAGCTTGGAGGCGAGTGCGGGCATGCGGGCTTTCGGGGCGCGACGTTCAGGGCGAACAACCGCGCCGGGTTGAAGTTGACGTATACGTCAATCGGCGGATTCTAGTTGACGTGTAGCGGTTCGAGCCGGCGCCGATCGATCGTACCGGCCCCGATACCCGCCGGCACTCAAGCTTCACGCGCGGACACCGATATGGCGGGGGCAGCACCCCGCCGATCGAATCACCATGCCCCCCCAGCCGACGACCGAATCCGCGGTTCGTCGTGAACTGTTCCGTCTGTCGATGCGCAGCTCCGCGCGCAGCGTGCCGGCGCTGCTGATCGCGGTCGGGTTCATCGCGGTGCTGGGCCAGCAGGCCGGGCGCCTGCTCGCGGCGACGGCGGTGGTCGCGCTCGGGCTGGCGGTCGCCGGGTTGCGCCTCGCGCTGGCCCAGCGTCTGGCACGCGCGGCGCCGCTCGACGACGCCGGGTTCGACCCGCGCAATCGTGCCGTCGAGTGCGTTGCCGCGCTCGGCGGCCTGATGTGGGCGGTCGCCTCGCTCTCCATCTACACGCACCTCGATGGCGCGATGGCCAGCGCCTACACGGTGATGCTGTGCGGTTCGGTGGCGATGAGCGCCCAGTTTCTGTCGTTGGCCGGGCGATCGTTCGAGTGGCTGTCGGTGCCGCAGATCGGCTCGCTCGCGCTGGCCACGCTGCTCATCGGCGCGCCGTACTCGGTGCCGCTGGCCGCGCTGATACTGGTGTTTGCGGTGACCATGTCGCGCTTTGCACGCGACTTCCGCGAGACGACGGCCCAGGCCATCCGTCGCGGGCTGGAGGCCGACGCGGCCAATGCATTGCTGCACCGCGCCAAGGAGGCGGCCGAGGACGCCAACCGCGCCAAGTCGGCCTTCCTCGCGACCATGAGCCACGAGATCCGCACGCCGATGAACGGCGTGGTCGGCATGATCGAGATCCTCGCGCACGACGACAGCGCCGAAGGCAAGGCGGATGCGTTGCATACCATGCGCGAGTCGGCAACCACCCTGCTCGGCGTCATCGACGACATCCTCGACTTCTCGAAGATCGAGGCCGGCAGCATGGTGCTCGAGCGCACGCCGGTCAGCGTGGCCGAGATCGTCGAGGGCGTCTGCGCGGCGCTCGGCCCGGTCGCCGCGGCCAAGGGCGTGGAGCTCGCCGTGTTCATCGCGCCGCAGGCGCCCGCGCGGGTGTGGTCGGACCCGACACGCCTGCGCCAGGTGCTCAACAACCTGCTCGGCAATGCGATCAAGTTCTCCGCCGGCGACCCGCAGCGACCCGGCCGCGTCGCGGTGCGCGTGGAACTCGCGCAGGCCGCGCCGCTGCGCCTGACACTGCGGGTGACGGACAACGGCATCGGCATGGCCCCGCAGACGCTCGCCAAGCTGTTCGTGCCGTTCACGCAAGCCGAGCAATCGACCCAGCGGCGCTTTGGCGGCACCGGCCTGGGCCTGGCGATCTGCAAGCGCATCGTCGGGCTGATGGGCGGCACGATCGAGGCGAGCAGCACGCTCGGGGCCGGCTCGCAATTCTGCGTCGGCCTGCCGTTCGAGGCCGCGGAGGACACGCCGGCCGACATGCTCACCTCGCTGCAGGGCCTGGATTGCATCGTGGTGGCCGGGCCGGACTTCGACGCGGCCGATCTGTGTGCCTACCTCGAGCATGCCGGTGCGCGCGTGCAGCACGCGGGCGATGCGGGCGCTGCGATGCGGCTGGCCGAGCGGCTGGCGTCACCGGTGGTGATCGAGGGCGCCGGCGCCGCCAGGCCGTCGTCCGGCGAGCCGAGCGCGCCGCCCTCTGCGCCGCTGCGGGCCGATGCGCGCCGGCTGCGGCTCACGCGCGGCCGCCGGAGCAGCGCGCGCGTCGACGCCGACGGCTCGCTCAGCCTGGACTGCGTGCCGCTGCGACGGGCCGCCTTGCTGCGGGCGGTCGCGCAGGCGGCGCGGCGCCTGCCCCTGGCTTCATCGGGTGAGCCCACGCCACCTCGTGCCGACGTGGCGGCGATCGGCGCGCCGCACGGCGAGCGCAATCGCCTGATCCTGGTCGCCGAAGACGACCGCATCAGCCAGAAGGTGATCCTGCGCCAGCTGCGTCTGCTGGGCCATGTCGCCGAGATTGCCGGCGACGGCGAGCAGGCGTTGCGCCTGTGGCGGGATGGGCGCTTCGCCCTGCTGCTGACCGACTTGCACATGCCCGAGATGGACGGCTACGCGCTGAGCGCGGCGATTCGCCGCGCCGAGCACGACACGGGCAGTGGCCGCAAGCCGATCGTCGCGCTGACCGCGAATGCGCTGGCCGGCGAAGCGGCCAACGTGCTTGCCGCAGGCATGGATGCCTACCTGACCAAGCCGGTCGCGCTGGCCCAGCTCAGGGACACGCTCGAGCGCTGCCTCCCGCCCGCCGCGCCGCGACCGCCGCGCGCACTGGACATCGGCGTGCTCCAGGCCCTGGTCGGTGATGACGCCGACGTGACGCGCGACTTCCTGACCGAGTTCCGGGCCTGTGCCCGAGAGGAAGCCGCCGCGCTGCGGGCCGCTGCGGCGGCCGGCGATCCGAAGGGCGTGACGGCGATCGCGCATCGGCTCAAGTCGTCATCGCGCTCGGTCGGCGCGCTCGCGCTGGGCGAGTTGTGTGCGAGCCTGGAAGCACATGGCCAGGCGGATGCGGCCGTGCCGCTCGCCCCGGGCCTGACTCAGTTCGAGCAGGCGTTGGCGGCAGTCGAGGCCGACATCGAGGCTCGATTGCAATAGCCCTGATCGCGCGTGTGCGCGGCGGCGTCGGGAAAATGGCGCGAACCATGGATGACCGAACCGACCCGCCGGCACCGCACCGGGCGCTCGCGACGTGACCGACGACAACCCGCCGATCCTGATTGCGACCGACCGCGACGTAGACGCGGAGATGATTTCGCGCGCGTTGAGTGACGAGTTCGCGAGGGTGCAGGTGTCCGCCGACCCGAAGCGCTGGGCGCAGGATCTGGCGCTGTTGAAGCCCGCGGTGCTGGTGCTTGCGTTCTACACGCTGCACAAGGCACAGCGCTGGTTCCAGAACCTGCGCCAGCCGAGCGCGATGGTTCAGGCGCTGCCGCACCGCGTGTTGCTGCTGTGCAGCCAGGACGAACTGCGCGAAGCCTATGAATTGTGCAAGAAGGGACACTTCGACGACTTCGTGCTGTTCTGGCCGCGCACCGACGAGATGCGGCCTTTGCGGATGGCGGTTCGGCGCGCGCTGCGACAAGTGATGGCCGAGCGCACGGGCACCCCGCGCGCGAGCGAGTTCGCGGCCCAGGCACGGCGGCTCGCGGCGCTGGAGCCGCTGCTCGAGGAACGCGTCGCGAAGGCGAACGGCAACGGCGCGGCCGACGATGGGCTGGCGCCGCTGCTCGAAACGGTGCGCGCGCTGCGCGTGCTCGCCGAACGCTGCCAACCGGTGGTGCTGGTGATCGACGACGACCGCTTCCAGCACAAGGTGCTGGGCCAACTGCTCGCCCCGGCCGAGGCCGAGCTGCTCTTCTTCACGTCGGCCACCGAGGCCATCGCAGGCCTGCACAAGCGCCGCCCCGATCTGATTCTGATGGACGTGAACCTGCCCGATGTCGATGGCGTCGAGGCGACGCGCCTGCTCAAGTCGGCGCCGCAATTCGCCGCGATCCCGGTGATCATGATCACCGGCGTCGGCGGCAAGACGATGGTGGTCGACAGCCTGAGGGCCGGCGCCACCGACTTCGTCGTCAAGCCCTTCGACAAGGTCGCCCTGCTCGGCAAGGTGCGCAAGCTGCTCTACGGGCGAGCCATGCCTTGACGGCGTGCCCGGCGCGCCCGAACAATCGTTCGGCGGCACGGGCGCGGCGGCGGCGCGCGGGTCGTCGGGCGCCGCTGGCGCAAGACTCCTAGAACGGCCCCTTGTCGAGCCAGCGCTCGATCATCGGCCGGCGGTCGTTGCCCCAGAACGGCTCGCCGTCGACGACGAAGAACGGCGCGCCGAACACGCCGAGCGCGATCGCCGCGTCGTTGGCCGACTTCAGCGCGGCCTTCCATTGCGGATCGTTCCAGACATCGTGCGCCTGCGAGCCGTCGAGGCCGAATTCGACCGCGAGGGCGCGCAGCGCCGCCGGCTCGCTCAGATCGACACCGCGCGCGAACAGCGCGCGCAGCGCATGCCGCGCCCAGTCGCGCGCGCGCGCCGGCGCTTCGGCGTGCAGCCACCAGAACAGGCGCGCCGCGTTCTGCGTCGGGATCGGAAACTTCTCGGGTATCTTCAGCGGCACGCCGGCGAAGCGCGCCGAGCGCTCGAAGTCGAGCATCGAATACTCGCGCTTCAGCGGGTACGACACCGGGCTGCGGATCTCGGTGACCTGGAAGGTCGCGCCGAGCAGGATCGCGTGCCACGCGACGGTGCGGCCGTGGCGCGCCGCGAGCGCCTCGATCCACTCGGAGGCGATGTACGAGTACGGCGACGAGAAGTCGAAGTAGAAGGCGATCGGGCGGGGCGGCGCGTTCATGCGGCAAGGCTACTGCGGCGCCCGCGCCACGGGGGGCGCACTTTCCCCAAGCCGCTTCTCAAGCCTCTCTTCAAGCATCTCCCCGACCACCGCATCGGGGTAGAGCAGCCGCAGCGCCTGCGCGGCGGCGGCGGTGAGCAGCGGCGCGAGCGCGGCGGCGGTCAGGCGTTCGCTCTCGGCAGA
>DATMIN010000596.1:0-5930 GCA_035554275.1 Burkholderiaceae bacterium | reverse complement strand
TACAAGCACCCGGGCGCGAACCTGTCGAAGAAGCCGGGCAAGTGGATCGTCGCGGCCGAGCTGGTCGAGACGACGCGGCTGTTCGGCCGCAGCATCGCGGCGATCGAGCCGCAGTGGCTGCCGCAGATCGCCGGCCACGTGATCAAGACCCAGCTGCTCGAGCCGCACTGGGAGAAGAAGGCCGCCGAGGTGATCGTGCTCGAGCGCGCGACGCTCTATGGCATCGTGATCTACAGCAACAAGCGCGTGAACTTCGGCAACGTCGACGCGGCGGCGGCGCGCGAGATCTTCATCCGCGAGGCCTTGGTCGCCGGCGAGTGGGAGACGAAGCTGCCGTTCGTCGCCGCGAACCGGAAGCTGATCGCGCAGGTCGAGGAGCTCGAACACAAATCGCGCCGCCAGGACGTGCTCGTCGACGACGAGCTGATCCACGCGTTCTACGACGCCCAGCTGCCGGCCGACGTGTGCAGCGGCCATTCGCTCGAACGCTGGTACCGCGACGAATCGAAGCGCCAGCCGCGGCTGCTGATGCTGACGCGCGAAGAGCTGATGCGCCACGAGGCCGCCGGCATCACGTCGAGCGCGTTCCCGAAGACGATCCGCCTCGGCGGCATCGACTGCGCCGCGAGCTATCTGCATTCGCCCGGCGACGCGAGAGACGGCGTGACGGTGACGGTGCCGATCTACGCGCTGAACCAGGTCAGCGACGAGCGCTGCGAGTGGCTCGTGCCCGGCATGCTGAAGGACAAGGTGCTCGCGCTCGTCAAGACGCTGCACCAGCGCCCGCGCTCGCGGCTCGTGCCGCTGCCCGAGTACGCGCAGGCGTTCGTCGACACGGCCGCGTTCGGCCAGGGCGGCCTCGTCGATGCGCTGCTGAAGAGCGTGCGCGAGAAGACCCAGCTCGACATCCAGCGCGCCGACTTCAAGCTCGAGCAGTTGCCGCCGCACCTGCTGATGAATTTCCGCATCGACGACGCGCACGGCCGCCAGCTCGGCGCCGGCCGGCATCTCGCCGCGCTGAAGGCCGAGCTCGGCGGCCAGGCGCGCTCGGCGTTCCAGGCGCTGGCGGCGCTGAAGCGCGAGCTGCCGGCCGCGGCGCCGGCGACGGCGACGACCGCATCAGCCGCAGCCCGGCCAGTCGCGCGCACCGCGGCCGCGTCGCCGGCGGAACCGTCCGCCGCAGCGGCTGCCGCGCGCCACACCGCGTGGACCTTCGGCGAGCTGCCCGAGCTGATGGAGATCCGCCAGGGCGGCCACACGCTGGTCGGCTTCCCGGCGCTGATCGACAAGGGCACGCATGTCGAGATCGAGGTCTTCGACGAGCCCGAGGTCGCCGCGCGCCGGCACCGCGCCGGGCTGCGCCGGCTGATCGCGCTGCAGATCAAGGACGCGCTGAAGTACCTCGAGAAGAACATCCCCGACCTGCAGAAGATGAGCGTCGCGTACCTGCTCGTCGGCAACGGCAGCGCCGACGAGTTGCGCGCGCAGATCGTCGATGTCGCGCTCGACCGCGCCTTCCTCGCCGACGCGCTGCCGACCGACGCGGCCTCGTTCGCGCGTGTGCTCGAGAGTGGGCGAGGGCGGTTGACGCTGATCGCTGGCGAGGTGGCGCGCAGCGCCGGTGCGGTGTTGACCGAATACACCGCGGCACTGCGCAAGCTGAAGGACGCGCGCGCGCCGAAGGAGGTGGCCGACGACATCGCCGCGCAGCTCGCGCGCCTCGTGCCCAAGCGCTTCGTCGCCGAGACGCCGTGGGCCCAGCTCGCGCACCTGCCGCGCTACCTGAAGGCCGTCGTGATGCGGCTCGACAAGCTGCGCAGCGACCCGGCGCGCGACGCCCAACGCCTGGCCGAACTGCGCCCGATCGAATCGCGCTACTGGCGCCACCTGGCCGAACGCAAGGGCGTGGCCGATGCGCGGCTCGACGAGTTCCGCTGGCTGCTCGAGGAGCTGCGCGTCAGCCTGTTCGCGCAGGAGCTGCGCACGCCGCAGCCGGTGAGCGCGAAGCGGCTCGACAAGGCGTGGGCGCAGTTGTCGGCGTGAACGCGGCCAAACGCCGGCCTTGCGCTACATTGAGGCGGCAACCACAAACGCGGGAGCGGCAACATGCACTACGTCTGGATGGCCGTCATCGGTTTCATCGTCGGCCTCGTCGCGCGGGCCATCCTGCCCGGCACGCAGAGCCTGGGGATCATCCTGACCGCGGTGCTCGGCATCGCGGGCTCGTTCCTCGCCGGCTTCGCGGGGCAGGCGATGGGCTGGTACACCGAAGGCGAGCCGGCCGGCTTCATCGCCTCGGTGATCGGCGCGATCGTGCTGCTGTTCATCGTCGCCAAGCTCAAGGGGCCGTCGACGTGATCGCCGAGCGCGCTGGCCCGGGCCGATGAGCCGTGCCACCACCGCGGCCGGTGACTGGGTCGTCGTGCCCAGCACGCCGGCGCAGATCGACTCGGTGGTGCGCCAGTGCCGCCGGCTCGTGACGAAGCGCGCGCTGATCGCCGCCGGCGTGGCGGTGGTGCCGCTGCCCGGCATCGACTGGATCACCGACGTGGCGGTGCTGATGAAGCTGATTCCCGAGATCAACGCGGCGTTCGGCCTCACGCCCGAGCAGGTCGAGCGGCTCGCGCCCGACCGGCGGCTCGTGGTCTACAAGACGATCTCGGCCGGCGGCGGCATGCTGGTCGGCCGGCTCGTGACGCGTGATCTGATCATGCGGCTGCTGCGGCTCGTCGGCGTGCGGCTGACGACGCAACAGGCCGCGAAGTACGTGCCGATCGCCGGCCAGGCGGTGTCGGCCGCGCTGACCTTCTCGTCGCTGAAGTTCGTCTGCGAACAGCATATTCAACAATGTGCCTCTGTAGCCCGGCAAATCATGATCCCGGTTACTTCCGGGTTACATGGAGGGTAGATCAGCCCACTTTGACCAAGATGGGTTCGGCACCGCGCGAGTCCGCGTAGAGGTCTGAAACGCGCTCGCCGGCATGCCCGAGCAGCGCCTTGGTGTCGACGTTCCCCTGTTTGTCGTACTCCCGCTTGCACAGGCTGCGAAGCTCGTGAAACGTGGGCGCCGCCTCGTCGGGTATGCCGGCCAGCTCGCGGGCGTCGGTGAACGCCTGGCTGAGCGTGTCGGGGTGCACCGGCGCGCCGACCTTGGCCCGCCCCTGCGACCGGACGTGATGGATCAGGTACGGACTCAGGATCGTTCCACGCTGGCTCACCAGATCGTCGAGAGAGACTCCGACCGCCTCGAGCCGCAGAGCCAGCGGAACCGCGATCGTGGCGTGCGTCTTCTGCCGCGTGTAGGTCAGCAGCCCGCCGGCCACGTTGGAGCGCTGTAGGCCCGCCAGCGTGATCCGGTCGGCCCCGAGCACCAGCCCAAACATCATCGCGCGCTGCAACCAGCCGTTGACCTCCGGCGCCTTGGCGTAGATCGCCCTGAACGACTCCATCGTTAGCCGGCCGCGCTTGACGGTGACGGACGGCTCGCGCGTGACCTCGGCGGGATTGAACGCCAGCCACCCGAGCTGCATGCCGCGCCGGCAGACCTGAATGAGCCGGCCACGCACGGCCTCGGCGCTACGGCCCTTGCCCTTGTCCTCGATTTTCTCGATCAGGTCGGCGCAGTGGGCCACGGTGAGCGAGGCGCACTGCTTGTCGCCGATGGCGGCACGGATGATGCCGTCGAGGCTCTTGCGGGCCTTGACCGTGTTCGGCGCGCTGGCCGGGTCTTTCATGTCGTCGAGCACGTCGCCGATCGTGTGCGCGGCGCCGGTGACGCGGGCCAGCAGCTTTGGTGCGGCGTCGTCCTCGTGAGCGTTGGCGGCGTTGGCCTCGGCCTTGGCGGCCGCCAGCGTCACGCTGCCGATGGCGAACGTCTTGCCGGTGAGCTTCGAGCGCCACACGTAGTAGCCGGGCTTCGACTCGTACAGGCCGCGAGGCCAGTTCCGCCGGATGTGGTTGCGACGTGCGGCGTTCATGCTGCCTCGAGATGCTGTTTAAGGCGCTCTACCAGCCCGTCACGCTGCGGGATTCGGCGCTCGGCTGTTTCCTCGACATAGTAGGCCGAGCCGACCTTTTCGGGCGCCGGGTGGATCTCGCGCTGGCGCACCCACTTGCGCAGCACCCATGCGCTCGGCGCGGGGCCGTAGTGACGTGCGGCCCAATCGGGAAGGGGAATCTTCACAGTTGCACAACCCTGTCTTGCACAACCCTGTCGGGCACGTTGAAGATGCCGAGCTTTCCGACCAGCGGCACGAATGGCAGCGGCCGCGCGTTCGCGAGCACGAACCCGTACTTACCGAAGAACCACGGCGAGCGGCTGTCATGCACGCAGTCGATGATCGTCGCGATGCCGACGATGCCGCCGCGCGGCAACTCGTCGACGTTGGGCACGATCGCCGACTCTCGCGACGACCAGAATATCGTGTCGGCGCCGTCGCTGTACTCGAGCCTCGTCATGCCCTTCGCCGCGTGGATCAGGATCTCGCCGCGAAAGTTGGTTTTCCAGTCGCGGTTCTCTATGTCCTTCCATCCTTCGACGATGGCCCAGGCAAAAGGTTGCCGAATCGAGATTGCGGGCATCATGGCGCCGTCTCCTTCAAGTGCTCGCGAATCCACCGCTGCACCGCCGCGGCCGCGCCGAGGTAGGCGGTGCTCGGGCGCTTGTCGACCTCCTGCCCGTGGCGATAGGTGGCCCACACGGCAGCGCGCAGGTTGCGCGGCAGGGCGAACCAATGTTTTTGACAACCCCAGAGCGCCGGCGCGACGACCTTCTCGCAGCCGGGCCAGTGGCAGGTATGCACCGGCGCCTGGGCGGGCTTCACGTCGGCGGCCTTGATGACGGCGCTCATCGCGCGCAAGCCTCGTTGCAGCACTCGCTGCCGACGCGGCGCGGGCAGTTCGTCCAATCACACGCACTGGCTGTCGGGCCTGCTGCGGTCGGCGAAGGCTCTGGCAGCGGAGCGGCCTGGTCGGCGCGTACTGTCATGTTGCCCGCGATGCGCCGTAGTTGCGCGGCAAGTGCCGGCAAGTTCACTTGGTCGGCCGCGTAGCGCACGGTTTCGGCGTCGCTTCCAAACGGGTTCCGGCTCATGGCTGTTCCTTCACAGGGTTATGCAGCTCCATCCCGGCCAGACTCACGTTTGCCGACGCCTGCACGTTGTGCTCTTCAAACTCTTCGCAGTCTTCAAACTCTTCGCAGTCTTCAAACTGCCCGCCCTGCGTGTCGTCGCACAGAAGCACCAGCGGCTTGCCGCGGGTTGCTTCTAAGAATCGAGCGAGTCGTCCCATTACCTCTGGCATCCCGCTGTAGAAGGTCGTCATTGCGTTCCAGCCCTGGCCTACCCAAATCTTTTGCTTTGTTTCAAGGCACACAAGTGCGAATGTTTGGCTCATCATTCCCTCGCTTCGTTACCAGACGCCCAACCCTTCCTTCAACCGGACCTTCGGCCGCTTAAGTCAAACGTTAGGCGTCAGTCAATGCACCCCGTTGTTCCCGCCATCAAGCACAAGCACATCTATTGCGTTTGCAACACCGCCTTTTACCAACCGCTCGGCTTCTTCTGTGCTTACTTGCGCCTCAGAACTTGCCGCCATCGTAGCGAGCGCAATCTGCCCCCGCACAACGGCCGAGCGATGGCTCTCGTTCAGCGGATACGGCACAGAAACCTTGCGCACGTCACGCCCAAGCGACCGCGGTCCATCGATCAACTCAATCCCGTCAGAAAACTCGGCTTCCAGCCTTACAGCAATAGACTCCAACAAATTGGAGGCGCGAGCTTTCGATGTCTCGACAAACATCACATCTATGTTCAGCGCCGGGTAACCAAACCCCGAAGTTCCTGGCTTTGGCTTCCATCCAACCATACGTGCAACAAATACAGCCAATCCGATCTCTCCTTCACCAGTGACTCCTAGCCATTCCATCGAGA
>DATMIN010000595.1:0-37118 GCA_035554275.1 Burkholderiaceae bacterium | reverse complement strand
CCGGCGCCATCGAGGTCGCGGCCGGCGCGAACTCGCGTGCGAACAGTTCGAGCGTGTCGCGCGACGCGGCCTTCGCGCTCATCTTCAGCACCACCTCGCGCGCATCGCCGCGGCCGGCCGCGCCGAACATCGATTCGGCGCCGAGCACCTCGATGCGTGTTTCTGTGAACGCGGCCAGGCCGCGCGCCGCCTCAGTGCCGGCGATCGTCAGGAAGCCGGTGTTGCGATAACCGTCGGCGAAGGTCGCGCTGACCTTGTAATGGGCGGTCGGCGCGCGGCCGGTCGCGCCGTCGACGCGCCCGCGGTGCGCGCCGTCGGGCGTCATGCGAACGGCGGTGAAGTCACACGCCACTTCGGGCACGAGATAGGCGCGCGGGTCGCCGATCTCGTAGAGCAGCTGCTCGGCGACGCTGGCCGGCGTCACGAGGCCGCCGGTCTCGGGCGCCTTCGTGATCACGAAGTGGCCGTCGGCGTGCGCTTCGACGATCGGGAAGCCGATGTTCTCCCAGTCGCTCACCTGCTCCCAGTCGGTGAAGAGGCCCCCAGTCGCCTGCGCGCCGCACTCGATCAGGTGGCCGGCGAGCGTGCCCTGCGCGAGCTCGTCGTACGCATCGTCGCGCCAGCCGAACTCGTGCATCAGCACGCCGAGCGTCACGGCCGAGTCGACGCAGCGGCCGGTGATCACCACATCGCAGCCGGCGTCGAGCGCGCGCGCGATCGGCAGCGCGCCGAGGTAGGCGTTGACGCTCGCGACCTTGGCCGGGAACGGCTCGCCGCTGAACATCTCGGTGACGCCCGCGGCGCGGAACTCGCCCGCCCGCGCGAGCAGGTCGTCGCCGAGCACGACGCCGATCTTCAGCGCGAGGCCCAGCTCGGCCGCGAGCGCGCGCAGCGCATCGCGGCAGGCGAGCGGGTTCACGCCGCCGGCGTTCGCGACCACGCGCACGCCCTGCGCGCGCAGCGCCGGCAGCGCCTCGCGCATCGTGATCTGGACGAAATCGGTCGCGTAGCCGGCGCTCGCGTCCTTCGCGCGCTGCGCGGCGAGGATCGACATCGTGACCTCGGCGAGGTAGTCGAACACCAGGTAGTCGAGCCCGCCGCCGGCGAGCAGCTGCGGCACCGCCATCGCGGTGTCGCCCCAGAAGCCCGAGGCGCCGCCGATGCGCACGCACGCTCGCCGCCCCGTCGCCGTGTCTGCACCCATCGCGCGCCCTTGCCGGTTGCCCTCGCGCCGATTGTGGGCGCGCCCGACCGAGCCCCGCACTCGGGGTAATCGGCAGCGCGGCGGCGCGACGATCCCGCAGGCGTACCCGACCGGCTACCCGCTGGTCGAGCTCGAGGTCTACCTCGCGCGGCGTGCCGCTGGCCGGCGCGTCGAAACCCCCGCGGTGCGGCCGTAGCGGCGCGGCGCGCGTTACGATCCCGGCTCGTTCGAGCGCATTTCTCTTCCTGCCCGACAACAAGGCGCCGCGAGCGCCGGGAGCAGAGACGATGGTGGATGGTGTGGACGATCTGGCGTGGGTCGAGCGCTGCCTGGCGCGCATGCTCGAACTGGACCCTCAACTCGACCCCGAACTGGCGCGGCCGATCGCGGCCGACATGTGCACCCGCATGCGCTGGCGCACGATGGCGCCCGAAGCGGCCGCGGAGTTGGTGTTCGACCTCGACGCGAAAAAGCGCTGAGACCGTGTAGGCGCCCGCCGACGAGCGAATCGTCGCTTCGCTGGGTGACGTGCCGCCGCCGCCGCGTCAGGATCGGGGTCCCGGGCCACTGCCCGCCACCGAGCGCCGCGCCGATGAAAGAAGCTGCCCGCCCAGAAGCCTACGGTGTGTTCAAGCCGGTCGGTCACGTCGTCGTCGGCTTCCGCGATGCGGCCGACCAGCAGTCGGCGCTCGCCGCACTGCGGCGCGCCGGCTTTGCGGATGGCGACATCGTCGCCTACACCCCCGAGCAGATGATCCGCCAGGCCGACATCGACATCGAACAGGCGAGCGTGCTGGCCGGCATCGGGCAGGAGCTGAACCTTGTGAAGTCGCATCGCGCGATGGCGATCGACGGCCAGAGTTTTCTCGTCGTGCGCGCGCCCGAGGACGATCGCTCGGCCGAGGTCGCGGCGATCGCACAGCGCTGCCACGCCACGCGGGCGCAGAAGTACGGCCACCTGATGATCGAGGAACTGATCGACCCGGGCGCCGGCGGCACGCAGTCGCCCGAGTCGCGCGACACCGGCCTGGACGATCCGAAGGGCGCGCGGTCGCGCTCGCGCTAACGGGCCGAAGCTGCCTCAGCGCGGCTCACGGCCGCTGGCGGCGTGCCGGTCGCGCAGCTCGCGCTTGAGCACCTTGCCGATCGCGCTGCGCGGCAGCTCGTCGATGAATTCGAGGTGCGCGAGCCGCTGCGTCTTGCCGACGCGGCCGTTGGCCCACTGCAGCAACTCGCCCGCGCCGATCGCCGCGCCGTCCCGCGGCACGACGAACGCGATCGGCGTCTCGCCCCACTGCACCGAGGGCACGCCGACCACCGCGGCGTCGGCCACCGCCGCGTGCTCGCGCAGCACCGCCTCGAGGTCGCTCGGGTAGATGTTGAAGCCGCCGCTGATCACCATGTCCTTCTTGCGATCGAGCAGCGTGAGGAAGCCGTCGGCGTCGAAGCGGCCGATGTCGCCGGTGCGGATGAAGCGCTTGCCCGCTGGATCGAACCACTCGGCCTCGCGCGTCTTCGCCGGCTGGCCGTGGTAGCCGCTCATCATGCCGGCCGAGTGGCCGACGACTTCGCCGGTTGCGCCCGGCGGCAGCTCGGTGCCGGCCACGTCGATCAGCCGGATGTCGTGGCCCTCGGCCGGG
The DNA here is from genome assembly GCA_035554275.1 of Burkholderiaceae bacterium. Lineage (GTDB taxonomy): Bacteria > Pseudomonadota > Gammaproteobacteria > Burkholderiales > Burkholderiaceae_C > LMDS01. The sequence goes on along the minus strand of DATMIN010000595.1, from coordinate 34,274 downwards.
CGGCCGACGGTGTGCAGCTTGGTCGGGTGCTCGTGCGCCGCGAGGATGCAGGTGCCGCCGCCTTCCGTCATGCCGTAGAACTCGATCAGCCCGCCGGGCCAGCGCTTGATCACGTCGGCCTTCAGCGCGGCGCCGAACGGCGCGCTGGTGCAGAACTTGAAGCGCGTCGACGTGAGGTCGTGCGCGTCGAACGTCGGCAGCGCCATGATCCGCTGGTACTGCACCGGCACCAGCATCGTGTGCGTCATGCGCCGTGCCTGCGCGAGCGCGAGGTAGGCCGCGGCGTCGAACTTCGGCATCAGCACCACCTCGCCGCCGAACGCGAGCGTCGGGAAGAACACCACCAGCGTGGTGTTCGAGCACAGCGGCGTGGCCAGCAGCGTCACCGTCTCGGGCCCGTAGCCGTAGGTCGCGCCGCGCATCACGTGGCTCCAGCGCATCCCGTGCGACTGCACGATGCCCTTCGGGTGGCCGGTCGTGCCCGACGAATAGATGATGTTGAACGGCGCCTCGGGCGCCACGTCGACCGGCGCCGGGCGCCGAGAAACAGCGCGGCGTAGCGCGGCGAGGCCGCGGCGCAGATCGCGATCGTGTCGCCGGGGCCGAGGCCGTCGCGCTGCAGCGACGCGGCGATGCGGTCCATCAACGCGTCGAGCGCGGCGTAGCTCAGGCGCTCGGCACCTTGCGAGACGGCCGCGTGCTCGGGCCGCGCACGCGCGTGTTCGCGGATCAGGTCGCTGATCGCGCGAAAGGCGGGGTCGGGTGGGGCGGCGGTCATCGGCAGGCAGGGTCGGGCGCGTCGCGGCGCGGCGCGGCGCGCGGCACGATGATGCCTGCCCGGCGCGCCCGGCCGCAAGCCGCGCCAGCGCATCAACTGATAGAGTTCCCGGGCCTCGGCGCCGGGTCGCAGCGCGACGGGACGCGCCGGTCGCCGAGGGTGGGAGTCGGTCGATGTCGCTGCGGGAGGAGCTCTGGCCACGGGCGGGCGGCGATGCACGCGCACCTGCACGCGCGGGCCGGTCCGTCGGCCCGTGGTCGACGGCGGTGCTGGCGGCGTTGGGTGCGTTCGCGCTGCGGCTCGTGGCCCAGCCGATGCTCGGCGACGGGCTGCCGTTCGTCTTCGCATTGCCGGCGGTGACGCTGGTGGCGCTGGCCGTCGGCTTCGGCCCCGGGCTGCTGACGACGGCGCTCAGCGCGCTCGCCCTCCTGCTGCCGCTCGCACCGGCGATCGCGCCGACCGAACGGCCGGCGCAGGTCGGCGCGTTCATGCTGTCGGCGCTCGTCATCTGCCTCGCGTGCAGCCAGTTCGGCCGCCGCCGCACGACCGACGCCGCGCGCGCCGAGCCGCGCACCGACACGCCGCTGACCGCCTGGCTGCGCACGGTGCTGTGGGGCGCGCTGCTGATCCCGATGCTGGCCTTCGGCATCGTCGCGTGGTGGGGCTATGAGCGCGCGCTGCGGCAGGGCGAGGCGGAGGTCGTCCACGCCAGCGCCGTGGTGCTCGCGCAGGCGCAGCGCACGTTCGAGGTCGCGGCGCGCCTGGCCCACCTGGCCGACGCCGCGGCCCCCGGCTCCGACGCGCAGGTGCGCGAGGCCGAGGCGCAGGCGCACCAGCGCCTGTCGGACCTGGTCGCCGGCGTACCCGCGGTGGTGAACCTGAACATCTGGGACGCGAAGGGCCGACCGCTCGTGCGCAGCGACGTGTTTCCGGTGAATCCGGCCGCGTCGGTCGCCGACCGCCAGTACTTCATCGACCAGCGCGATCGGCCGCAGCCGCTCGGCATCAGCGAGGTGATCATCGGCCGCCAGTCCGGCGCCGAGCTGCTGAACGCGACGATCCGCCGCGCGCCGGCCGAGGGGCCGTTCAACGGGCTCGTCGCGGTATCGCTGTCGCCCGCGTACTTCCGCGACTACTACCGCTCGCTCGCCACCGAGCAGCCGACGCTGGCGAGCTTCGCGCTGGTGCGTACCGACGGCGCGCTGCTCGCGCGCTGGCCGCCATCGCCCGACGGGCGCACGCGCGTCGAGCCCGGGCGCAGCGTGCTCGGGCGCGTGCTGGCGGGCGAGATGCAGGGTGTGGCCGTGATCGAGGCGAACAGCGGCCGCGAGGAGCGGCTCGTCGGCTTCCGGCGCGTGCCGGGCCTGCCGCTGTATGTGGCGGCCGGTGTCGGCACGCGCGCGATGATGGCCGAGTGGCTGCGCTTCGTCGCGGTGCTGGCCGCGGTGCTCGTGCCGACCACGCTCGGGCTCGTCTATGTGTCGTGGGTCGCGCTCAAGCGCACGCGGCGCGAGCAGGCGGTGTCGGCCGAGCTGCGCGAGCAGATCGCGCGCCGCGCGAAGGCCGAGCAGACCGCGCTCGAGACGCAGAAGTTCGAGGCCCTCGCGCAGCTCACCGGCGGCGTCGCGCACGACTTCAACAACCTGCTGACGATCGTCAGCACCAGCCTGCACGTGCACCGGCGCCGCCACCCCGAGATGGGGCAGGAACGCCAGCTCGAATCGATGGCGCGCGCAGTGGCGTCGGGCGTGCGGCTGACGCGCCAGCTGCTGTCGTTCTCGCGCAAGCAGGCGCTGCGGCCCGAGACGGTGCTGCTGCAGCGCTGGCTACCGGCGGCCGAGGGGCTGGTCCGCAGCCCGCTCGGCGCCGGCGTGACGCTGGCGTTCGACGTCGCGCCCGACACCGCGCCGATCACCGTCGACCTCGCCGAACTCGAGCTCGCGCTGATCAACGCCGCGCTCAACGCGCAGCATGCGATGCCGGCCGGCGGCACGCTGCGCGTCGCTGCGCACAACAGCAGCGACGCCGATGGCGGCCGCGCGATGGTGGTGATCAGCGTTGCGGATACCGGCGTGGGCATCCCGCCCGAGCTGGTGCCGAAGGTGTTCGAGCCGTTCTTCACGACCAAGGGGCCGGGCAAGGGCTCGGGCCTCGGCCTCAGCCAGGTCCACGGCCTGTGCGCGCAGGCCGGCGGGTTCGCGACGCTGGCGAGCGAGGTCGGCCGTGGCACCACGCTGTCGATGCACTTCCCGGCCGCCGCGCACGCGGCGAGCGTGGTGCTGCCCGACGAGGCGGTGGCCGACGGCCCGCTCGCCGGCCACGTGCTGCTGGTCGAGGACAACGACGAGGTCGCCGCGGCCACCGAGGGCCTGCTGCGCGGCGCCGGCCTCGAGGTCACGCGCACCGCGAGCGCCGATGCCGCGCTGGCCGCGCTCGCGGCGGCGCCGCGCGTTCACGACGTGGTGCTCAGCGACATCTCGATGCCGGGCTCGATGGACGGCATCGGCCTGGCGTTCGCGATGCGCGAGCGGCGCCCGCCGCTGCCGGTGCTGCTGACGACCGGCTACGCCGAGCGCATCGACGAATCGATCCGCGCGGGCTTTCGCGTGCTGACGAAACCGGTGCCGCCGGAAGCGCTGCTGCGCGAGATCGGCGTGGCGCTCGCCGAGCGGCGCGCGGCGCTCGCGCCGGGCTAGTGCAGTGTTCGGCACTGTGTGGGGCGCGTCGCGGGTCGGTTCGTTCGGCATGGCCCGGGCCACTGTAGTGCGGCGCCGCCGCGGGGGCGCGTCGATACAATCCCGCCCTCTTCAACGCCAGGCCGACCACCCCGTGTCCGATCGCCTCAAGGTGCTGCCGCAATACCTGCTGCCGAAGCGGGCGTTGACGCGCTATGCGGGCTGGCGCGCGTCGCGCGAATGGGGCGAGCGCACGACGAGGCTGATCGCCGGCTTCGTCGCGAAGTACGGCGTCGACATGAGCGAGGCGGCCGAGCCCGACCTTGCGCGCTACGCCAGCTTCAACGACTTCTTCACCCGCGCGCTGAAGCCCGGCGCGCGGCCGCTCGCGGCGGCCGACCTGATCTGCCCGGTCGACGGCGCGGTGAGCCAGTTCGGCGCGATCGCGGACGACCAGATCTTTCAGGCCAAGGGCCACGCGTACACCACGACCGCGCTGGTCGGCGGCGACGCCGCGCTGGCCGCGCCGTTCGTCGACGGCCACTTCGCGACGCTGTACCTGAGCCCGAAGGACTACCACCGCATCCACATGCCCTGCGACGGCCGGCTGCGCCGCATGATCCACGTGCCGGGCGATCTGTTCTCGGTGAACCCGCTGACGGCGCGCGGCGTGCCCGGCTTGTTCGCGCGCAACGAGCGCGTGGTGTGCGTGTTCGACGGCGCCCGCGGGCCGTTCGTGCTGACGCTGGTGGGCGCGACGATCGTCGGCAGCATGGCGACGGTGTGGCACGGCGTGGTGAACCCGCGGCGCGGCGGCGCGCTGCGCCGGCCGCGCCGCGGCGCACCCTGCGAATGGCGCTACGACGATCAGGCGATCGCGCTGCAACAGGGCGACGAGATGGGCCGCTTCCTGCTCGGTTCGACCGTGGTGATGCTGTTCCCGAAGGGCGGCCTGCGCTTCAACCCGGCGTGGGCGCCGGCGAAGCCGATCCGCCTCGGCGAGGCGATGGCCGATTACGCGGCCGGCGACGCGGGCTCGCCGCCGCTGTAGGAGCGCAGGCCGCCAAGGCGCGCGGCCGATTCCCACGCGCCGGGCGCGGCGCGCTGCGGATACTGCGGCGATGCCAGCATGCCACCCGACGAGCGCGACGGATGATCAAGATTCGTAAGGGCCAGGCGCCCGCGCCGCTGACGCGCGCCGAGTTCCACGAGCGCTTCATGGTGCGCTTCTACGATCCGGCGTATGCGCCCGAGGCCGTCGCGATCTCGCGCCTCGAAGACATCGCGTGGAGCGCCGTGCAGGAGGGCCGCAAGGCGCCGGTGACGCGCCCCGCTGGCCGCGGCTTCGCCGACCCGACGTACGAGCTGTCGGTGCAGTGGCTCGACACGCGCCAGCGCATCAAGGCCGCGCAGAAGCACTGGAGCGACCAGAAAACGCGCTCGCGCATCCTGCTGATCTGCGGCAGCGCGCGCAACGACGCCACCTGCCCCGGCGAAAACTCGAAGACGTGGCGCTTCACCGAGAGTGCACGGCACGTGGTCGAAAGCCTCGGGGTCGACGCCGACGTGCTCGACCTGAGCCTCGTGACCTCGGAGTACGGCCGCGCGATCCATCCGTGCAAGGGCTGCGTCGCGACCGCGATGCCGCTGTGCCACTTCCCTTGCAGCTGCTACCCGAACCACGCGCTCGACCAGGCCGACGACTGGATGGCCGAGATCTACGAGCGCTGGATCGCCGCGCACGGCGTGATCATCCTCGCGCCGACGTACTGGTACCAGTCACCGAGCCCGCTGAAGCTGATGATCGATCGCATGGTCTGCGCCGACGGCGGCAACCCCGATCCGACGACGACGCACGGCAAGGCCGTGGCCGAAGCCAAGCGGATCGAGCAGAAGGGCTGGGACTATCCGAAGCATTTGTCGGGCCGCACGTACGGTGTTGTCGTGCACGGTGATGTCGCGGGCGTCGAGGCGCATCGCCGCAGCCTGACCGACTGGCTCGAGTGGATGGGATTGATCGACGCCGGCGCGGCCGCGAAACTCGATCGCTACATCGGCTTCTACGAGCCCTACTACAACAGCCACGACACGCTCGACAAGGATCACGCGGTGCAGGAGGAGGTGCGCAACGTCGCGCGCTGCGTCGTCGCTGCGGTGAAGGAGCTGCGGGCCGGCAACCTGAGCCAGCCCGACAAGAAGATCAAGTGGCCACGGCCGAAGTGACGCCGGCCGATTTCGCGACAGCGTCGCCAGCATCGAAAGGAACCGCAATGAACGAGAAGACCGCCAGCGTCCACTGGGACGGCCCGGGCAAGAAGGGCATCGGCAAGATCAGCACCGAGACCGGTGCGCTGAAGGACTACCCGTACGGCTTCGCCAGCCGCTTCGAGGACGACCGCAAGGGCACGAACCCGGAAGAGATCGTCGGCGCGGCGCACGCCGCCTGCTTCACGATGGCGTTCGCGTTCGCGTGCGAGCAGGCCGGCATCGCGACCAGCTCGATCGACACGACGGCGAAGGTGCGCCTGGCCAAGCAGGGCGCCGGCTTCGCGATCGACCGCATCGCGCTGACGCTGCAGGCCACGGTGCCCGGCATCGACGACGCGAAGTTCCAGGAGATCGCCGCCGGCGCGAAGCGTGACTGCCCGCTGTCGAAGGCGCTGAGCGGCGTCCCCGAGGTCACGCTGCAGGCCACGCTGCGGGGCTGAGCCACCGCGTACTTGAAATCGCCCGGCGCCGGCCCAAAATCGGCGGCTGCCGGGCGGCGCGGTGCTGCCCGTTCGCCGCTCAGCGACCGGAATTCGGGGACCATGGAAAAACAGACGCTTTCGTTTCAGGCCGAGGTCAAGCAGATCCTGCACCTCGTCACGCACTCGCTCTATTCGAACAAGGAGATTTTTCTCCGCGAACTGATCTCGAACGCCTCCGACGCCTGCGACAAGCTGCGCTTCGAGGCGCTCAACGACACCGCGCTGTACGAAGACGCACCGAACCTCGAGGTGCGCGTCGCGTTCGATGCCGACGCGAAGACGATCACGATCACCGACAACGGCATCGGGTTGTCGGCCGACGAGGCGGTGGCCAATCTCGGCACGATCGCCAAGAGCGGCACGCGCGAGTTCATGTCGGCACTCGAGGGCGACCAGAAGAAGGACGCGCAGCTGATCGGCCAGTTCGGCGTGGGCTTCTACAGCGGCTTCATCGTCGCCGATCGCATCAGCGTCGAATCGCGCCGCGCCGGGCTGCCGGCCGATCACGGCGTGCGCTGGGCATCCGAAGGCAGCGGTGATTTCGAGGTCGAGACGATCACGCGGGCCGCGCGCGGCACCAGCGTCACGCTGCACCTGCGCGACGGTGAAGAGGAGTTCGTCAGTGGCTGGAAGCTGAAGTCCATCATCGGCAAGTACTCCGACCACATCTCGCTGCCGATCCTGATGCGCAAGGAAGAGTGGGACGCGGAAGCCGGCAAGCAGGTCACGAAGGACGAATGGGCGCCGGTCAACAAGGCCGCCGCGCTGTGGGCGCGCAGCAAAGCCGACATCACGCCCGAGCAGTACACCGAGTTCTACAAGCAGATCAGCTACGACACCGAGGCGCCGCTGGCCTACACGCACAACCGCGTCGAGGGCCGCAGCGAGTACACGCAGCTTCTCTATGTGCCGGCCAAGGCGCCGTTCGACCTGTGGAATCGCGACAAGCGCGGCGGCGTGAAGCTGTACGTGAAGCGCGTCTTCATCATGGACGATGCCGAGGCGCTGATGCCGGTGTACCTGCGCTTCGTCAAAGGCGTGATCGACAGCGCCGACCTGCCGCTCAACGTGAGCCGCGAGCTGCTGCAGGAAAGCCGCGACGTGAAGGCGATCCGCGAGGGCTCGACCAAGCGCGTGCTCGGCATGCTCGAAGCGCTCGCCGACAACGACGACGCGGCCGAGAAGGCCAAGTACGCGGCGTTCTGGAAGGACTTCGGCGTCGTGTTGAAAGAGGGCGTCGGCGAGGACCATGCGAACCAGGAGCGGCTCGTGAAGCTGCTGCGCTTCGCGTCGACGCATGCCGACGAGGGCGTGTCGTTCACCGACTACACCGGCCGGATGAAAGAAGGCCAGCAAGCGATCTACTACATCACCGCCGACAGCCTTGCGGCCGCGAAGAGCAGCCCGCAACTCGAGATCTTCCGCAAGAAGGGCATCGAGGTGCTGCTGCTCGTCGACCGCGTCGACGAATGGATGCTCAGCCACTTGTACGAGTTCGACGGCAAGCCGCTGCAAAGCGTGGCGAAGGGCAGCGTCGACCTCGGCCAACTGCAGGACGAAGCCGAGAAGAAGCAGGCCGAAGAGGCCGCGAGCGCGTTCAAGCCGGTGCTCGACCGCCTGAAGGAGGCGCTGAAGGAGCGCGCGAAGGACGTGCGCGTGACGACGCGGCTGGTCGACTCACCGGCGTGCCTCGTCGTCGAGGAAGGCGACATGAGCGGCCACCTCGCGCGGTTGCTGAAGCAGGCCGGCCAGAGCGCGCCGAAGTCGCTGCCGACGCTGGAGGTCAACGCCGAGCACGCGCTCGTCAAGCGCCTCGATGCGAGCGCGCATTTCGACGACCTGGCGAACATCCTGTTCGACCAGGCGCTGCTGGCCGAAGGCGGCCAGCTCGAGGATCCGGCGGCTTACGTGAAGCGGGTCAACGCGCTGCTGGTCGGGTGAGTCGCGTGGGGCGCTAACGGCCGCCAAGCGGCGCTTGCGCCATCGCATCGACCTGCTCGTCGAGCCGCGTCGCCTGCTCGGCCCAGTATTTCGGGCTCTCGAACCACGGGAACGCGATCGGGAACGCCGGGTCGCCCCAGCGCTGCGCGATCCAGGCGCTGTGGTGAATCATCCGCAGCGTGCGCAGCGGCTCGATCAGGCGCAATTCGCGCCGGTCGAAGTCCATGAACTGCTGGTAGCCGTCGAGCACCGCCGCGAGCTGGCGCGACATCGCGGCGCGGTCGCCCGACAGCAGCATCCACAGGTCCTGGATCGCCGGGCCGGTGACCGCGTCGTCGAGGTCGACGAAGTGCGGCCCGTCGGCGGCCCACAGCACGTTGCCGAGGTGGCAGTCGCCGTGCAGCCGCAACGTGCGGGTCGGCGCGGCGGCGGCGAATGCTTCGTTGACGGCCGCCAGCGCGGTGTCGGCGGCGGCGCGCCAGTCGCCCTCGGCGTCGGGCGGGATCACGCCGCTGGCGAGCAGGTGGTCGCGGTGCTCGGAGCCGAAGCTGCGGGCATCGAGCGTGCGCCGGTGCGCGAACGGCCGCAGCGCGCCGACCGCGTGCATCCGGCCGACGAAGCGACCGATCCACTCGAGCGTGTCGGCGTCCTCGAGTTCGGGCGCGCGGCCGGCGACGCGCGCGCTGACGCTGAAGCGGTAGTCGCGTTCGCCGCTCGCATACCGAGCGAGCGTCTCGCCGACGAGGGACACGCGGGTGGCGTGCGCCGAGCCCGCGTCGATCGACAGCGGCCAGACCGGCGCGACCGGGATCTCGTGGCCAGCCAACTCGTTCGCGAACGCGTGCTCCTCGATGATCTGCGCGTCGCTCCAGCGTTGCGGCCGATAGAACTTCGCGACCACGACCCGGCCGTCCTCGAGGAACACCTGGAACACCCGGTTCTCGTACGAGTTGAGCTGCAGCAGGCGGCCGTCGCCGCGCAGGCCGACCGCGTCGAGCGCGTCGAGAACGGTCTCCGGGCCGAGGCCGGCGTACGGCGCCTCGCGCATCTCGGGTGGTTCGGGGCGAGGATCGCGGGGCGGGGTCATTGGCGCATCGTACGCGCCGGGCCTGTCTCTGCTGCGCGAACTTCAGCCGCGTGAGCCGCGCGAGAACTTCGGCGTGTCGACGACCACACCGCCGACCTCGTCGCCATCGAGGGCGCCGAAGCTCGACGACGCGTCGTCGAGGTCACGTTCGCGCCGCGCAGCCGGGCGCAGCGGCTTCGCGCCGGGCATCGGCGCGAACTCGCTGTTGCTGAAGCCGTCACGCGAGTCGGGGGCGAAGAACGAATCCTGGAACACCGTCGAGTCCTGCCACAGCGCGGGCCGGGCGGCGCGCCGCGCGGGCGCGGGCAGGGGCAGCGATTCGCGCGCCGGGCTCTGGCTGGCCGTCGGCGCCGGTTGCGGGCCGCGCGCGGCGTTGCCGCTGCTGGGCACGAGCAGCTGCAGCTCCGCCACCGACGGCAGCTGATCGACCGGGCAGCGCAGGTAGCGCACGCGACACGCGCTCAGCACCGACTGCTTGATCTGCATCACGCGGCGCGAGTTGCCGCGATCGGTGTCGAGGTCGACCGCCGCGAGCACGCGGCCGTTGGCACTGCACACCGCGAACGTCACGTGGCTGGAGCCGAGCAGATCGAACCAGTAGCGCACTTCGTTCGGATCGGTCGGCTGGCAGAAGCGCACCAGCGGCAGCTTCGACAGCACCACGTGGTGCGGCAGCGCTTCGCGCAGCAGTCGGTAGACACGCCGCTCGTCGGTCGAGAACACCGGCCGCGGCGCGAGCGCCCACTCGGTGGGCAGCTCGATCGATTTTTTCGGCGAGCGTTTCAGGGCCCAGGCGACCAGCACGATGGTGAGCAGGCCCAGGGCGGCGAGCGCGACGATCCAAGGAAGCGTTTGCATGTCGGACAGCGCAGTGCGAAAGACCAGGGCCCCGTCGGTCGACGAGCCGATCGGCGGACTGTACCGGATGCGTTGCGGCGCCCGAAGGCGGGGCGCTCCCCGGCTTCCGGGGGGCGCGTCGTCGATGCCTCGGCGGGCGTGTGAAATGCACGCCGCGCCGTCACTCCTCCGCGACGTGCGTCGACTTGCCGAGCGCGCTCTTCACGTCGCCGATCACGTCGAGCAGCTCGCTCACTTGGCGCGCACGACGCTTGATGCGGTAATCGAACTCAGCGGCCTGCTGCTCGATCAGCTCGCCCACGTGCGAGGCCAGGCTGTCGGGCGGCAGGCGCAGGCGCGCGTCGGATTCCGAGCCTTCGCGCACCACCGTCGCGCCGGCGTTGCGCGCGATCTTGAGCATCGCGTTGTTCTCGCTCAGCGCGTGGATCAGCAGCGTCTGCACGCCGCGGTTGCGCGCGTGAAGCATCGCGTGCTCGAACAGGCGCCGGCCGAAGCCGCGGTTGCGCGCTTGCGCCAGCACCGAGACGCCGAACTCGGACTCGGCGCGACCGTCCTTCTGCGGCGAGCCCACGGCATGCGCCAGGTGCGCCATCGCGATCAGTTCGAGCCGCCGGTTGAAGATGCCGAACACCTCGTCCTGTTCGAAGTCGAGCGTGTCGACGTAGCGGGCGATCTGCGCGTCGCTCGCGGCGTAGCCGAAGCGCAGGTACCGGTCGTGCGGGCCGAGCGCGAGCAAGTGGGTGCCGATGCGCTCGCGATGCCGCGGGCCGAGCGAGCGGATCGGCACCCACGCCCAGGAGGGTGCTGCAGCGAGGCTCGGGTGCTTATCGTGGGTAGCCGAGGTTGCGGCCGGAATGGAGTCTGGGGTGGTGTCTAGACGGCTCATCGCTGAGTCCTTCGGTTCAGGGTTTACCCTAGTCTACGGGATTCGCTTAGAGGCCGTGCTCAAGTTGCTGCATTGCAGCATCCTTCCGCGGCGTGCCGTCTGCTATAGTGGCGGGCTTTTCCCGAATGTGCCCCCGGGAATTGCCGGGCCAGGCGGCCTGCGAGCGTCCACCGCCAGCGAAGTGGAACCGAGCAGCGCAACGTCCGATCCGGTCGCAACACAGCAGGGGCCGAAATATCAACGAAACGAAATTCATGAAAACCTTCAGTGCCAAGCCGGCCGAGGTGACGCATGAGTGGTTTGTGATTGACGCGACCGATAAGGTCCTCGGCAGGGTGGCCAGTGAAGTCGCCCTCCGTCTGCGCGGCAAGCACAAGGCCATCTACACGCCTCACGTCGACACCGGCGACTTCATCGTCATCGTCAACGCCGACAAGATCCGCGTCACCGGCAACAAGGCCAACGACAAGATCTACTACCGCCACTCGGGCTACCCGGGCGGCATCCACGCCACCAAGTTCAAGGACATGCAGGCCAAGCACCCGACCCGCGCCATCGAGAAGGCCGTCAAGGGCATGCTCCCCAAGGGGCCGCTCGGCTATGCGATGGTCAAGAAGCTGAAGGTGTATGCCGGTGCCACGCATCCGCACACCGCCCAGCAGCCCAAAGTGCTGGACATCTGAGGAACGGTGATGATCGGAAATTGGAACTACGGAACCGGCCGCCGCAAGTCGTCGGTGGCACGCGTCTTCATGAAGAAGGGCACCGGCCAGATCATTGTCAACGGCAAGGCCGTCGACGAGTACTTTGGCCGCCAGACGTCGATCATGGTCGTGCGCCAGCCGCTGGTGCTGACCGCGAACGACGCCGCGTTCGACGTCAAGGTCAACGTGCATGGCGGTGGCGAATCGGGCCAGGCCGGCGCGGTGCGCCACGGCATCACCCGCGCGCTGATCGACTACGACGAGGCGCTCAAGTCGCCGCTCAAGCAGGCGGGTTTCGTGACCCGCGATGCGCGTGAAGTCGAGCGCAAGAAGGTTGGTCTGCACGGCGCGCGCCGCCGCAAGCAGTTCAGCAAGCGCTGATCGACGGGCCGCACCCGCACGAATCGGCCACCCTCGGGTGGCCTTTTTTCCGGCCACCGCGTCACCATCTGCGGCGTATGCCAAAGCCCGCGCCGATGCGGGCGGGTATCGAATCCGCGATAATGTCAGCCAAGGCACGTTTGCCGAAGGAGTTCCGCATGAGTGCAGTCGCCGAAAACATCCAGTCGCTGGCCGCGATGGACGAGCCGCCGATTCCGCTGGTCTTCACCGACAGCGCGGCCAACAAGGTCAAGGAACTGGTCGACGAAGAGGGCAACCCCGAGTTGAAGCTGCGTGTGTTCGTGCAGGGCGGCGGTTGCTCGGGCTTCCAGTACGGCTTCACGTTCGACGAGGTCGTCAACGACGACGACACGCAGATGAACAAGAACGGCGTCACCTTGCTGATCGACGCGATGAGCCTGCAGTACCTGGCCGGCGCCGAGATCGACTACAAGGACGATCTGCAGGGTGCGCAGTTCGTGATCAAGAACCCGAACGCCACGACGACCTGCGGTTGCGGCTCGAGCTTCTCGGCCTGAGGTTCAACCGGTTCCCCACGAAGCCGCCCTCGGGCGGCTTTTTGTTGCCCGGCCGCGGTCAACGCGCGGGGTAGATGGCGCCGAGGACTCGTGCTCCGCGCGCACCGGTCACATCGGGCAGGTTGCCGCTCTCGCGGCGCACGCAGGCGCGGGCGAGCCAGGCGAAGGCACACGCCTCGACCTGCTCGGCGGGCAGGCCGAACGCGTCGCTCGGCTGCACGCCGACACCGGGCAGCAGCGCCGCCAGGCGCGCCATCACGTGGCGGTTCGATGCACCGCCGCCGCAGACGACGAGCGAGCGCGTGCCGGGCGCGTGGCGTCGCACGTCGTCGGCGCAGGCCATGGCGCTGAACTCGGCCAGTGTGGCCTGCACGTCGACCGGCGTTGTCGCGTGATCGGCCGAGGCCAGCTTCGCCTGCAGCCACGCCGGATTGAACAGGTCGCGCCCGGTGCTCTTCGGTGGCGGCCGCGCGAAGAACGGCTCGCGGCGCAGGCGGGCGAGCAGCGGCGCGTTCACCCGGCCGGCGGCGGCCCACGCGCCGCCGTCGTCGTAGGGGCGGCCGGTGTGCAGGCCGCACCAGTGATCCATCAACGCGTTCGCGGGGCCGCAGTCGAAGCCGATCGCCGAGCCGTCGGCGCGCAGCACCGTCAGGTTGGCAATGCCGCCGAGGTTCAGCACCGCGACCGTCTCGCCGGCCCGCGCGAACAGCGCGCGGTGGATGACGGGCGCGAGCGGCGCGCCCTGGCCGCCGGCGGCCACGTCACGGCTGCGCAGGTCGGCGACGACGTCGATCCCGCACAGTTCGGCCAGCAGCGCCGGGCTGTTCAACTGCAGCGTGTAGCCGGTGCCATCGAACTCGCCCGGGCGGTGGCGCACGGTCTGGCCGTGCGCGCCGACCGCCCGCACCTGCCCGGGTGCCGTGCCGCTCCGGCCGAGCAACGCCTCGACGACGCCGGCGTAGCACCGCGCGACGCCATTGCCCGCCAAGGCCGCCCGATGCAGCTCGTTGTCGGCGGGGCTGTTCAGCGCCAGCAGTTCGGCGCGCAGGTCGTCGGCGAACGGGTGATGCGCGTGGGCCAGCACCTGCGGCAGGCCGGCCGCGCCGGCATCGAAATCGACCAGCACGCCGTCGACGCCGTCGAGCGAGGTGCCCGACATCAGGCCGATGTACAGCGAGGCGGCCATGCCCGGTACGGCGCCGCGCGTGCTGCGCCCGCTACTCGGCGTAGGCGCCCGAGCGGGCGATCGAATCGGCGAGTTCGAGCTGGCTTTTCAGGCTGCCCGCAAGTTGCCCGAAGGCCGCCTTCTGGGCCGGTGTGAGCTCGATCGCTTCCGACGCTTTCGCCATCAGCAGCGGGTCGCGCTGCTCGCCGCTGACGCGCACCTCGAAATGCAGGTGCGGCCCGGTCGCCCAGCCCGTCATGCCGACCGCGCCGACGCGCTGGCCCTGCTCGATGTGCGCACCGCGTTTCACGTCGATGCGGCTCATGTGCGCATACAGCGTCGAGCGGAGGTTGCTGTGGCGGATCTCGACGACGTTGCCGTAGCCGTTCTGCCAGCCGGCGAAATCGACCGTGCCCTCGCCGACCGCGCGGATCGGCGTGCCGGCCGGCGCGCCGTAGTCGACGCCCTTGTGCTGCTTCCAGGTGTTCAGGATCGGGTGCATGCGCATCGCGAAGCCCGAGGTCACGCGCGAAAACTCCATCGGGCTGGCGAGGAACGCGCGCTTCTTGCTCTGGCCGTCGAAGCCGAAGTAGCTGCCCTTGCCGTTCGCGTCCTTGAACCAGACCGCCGAGTAGGTCTTGCCCTTGTTGACGAAGTCGGCGGCGAGCACGCGCCCGGCGCCGGCCGGCGCCCAGGTGATCGGCTCGCCGTCGGCGGTCAGTGATTCGTAGACGACCGAGAAGGTGTCGCCCTTGCGCAGCTCGCGGTGGAAGTCGACGTCGTTGGCGAAGATGTCGGCGAGCTGGGTCGCGATGCCGTCGGGGATGCGCGCATCGTCGGTCGCCGCGAACAGCGACGAGTCGACGGTGCCGCTGCCCATGCGCACCTGCGTCGCGAGCGGCACAGTTTCGAGCATCGCGAGCAGCTTGCCGGCGATGCGTGTGATGGTCAGGCGCGTGAACTGGGTCGCGAGCTGGTCGGCGTTGGTCGGCGCGTAGCGCGCGACGAGCTCGGTCAACGCGCCGCTCGTGTCGGTGCGCACGCGCACCATCTTGCCGCCGCGCCCTTCGAGCAGCTTGCGGGCGGTGGTGTCGGTGCGCAGGAACTGCGCGGCGCTCGGGTCGTTGACGTTGAGCCGCTTCAGCAGGCTGTCGGCGGTGTCGCTGGTGCGGCTGAGGTCGGTGCGGTAAAGCTCGAGTTCGTGCTCGGCGAGTGCGTCGAGCTGCGCCTGGATGTCGTCGGGGGTGACGCTTTCGGTCACCAGCCGCTTCGGGATGTCGGCCGCGTCGGGTGCCATCGGCGCAATGCCGAACGCCGTGACGCCGAAACCCGCGAGCGACAGCATCACGGCGGCCGAAAGGCTGCGCGGATGCGCGGAGACGAAGCGGCCGGTGCGCGCGACGGCCGAGGCCATTGCACGATCAAGAGATTCCAACGAGTTCAATTCGGTCCAGGAGCGCTGCCGCTCGGCTGCGAGCGCCGGCAACGTGGCCGGGCACTTCGGTTGTTTGTCCCTGAGGCACCGGGGTGCCTCCACTAGAATCTGGCGCCTTGCTCTCTCGTGGCGAGGACCGTGTCCGGGCCGCGCCGACTGCGGGCGGGCCGTGAGGCGCCGCGAAGTATAACGACCCGCCCTGCGACCGATCCCCGTAAAAGCCCCGTATGTCCCTGCCATCCGCTCAAGCAAGCGCCGCCTCGCCGGCCGACCCGGCGCACCCGCTCACCGATCGCGTCAAGGAGGCGCTGGCGGTGTCGCTGCGCGGCTGCGATGAACTGCTGCCGCAGGCCGACTGGCTCGCCAAGCTGGCGAAATCCGAAGCAACCGGCGTGCCACTGCGGATCAAGTTCGGCCTCGACCCGACCGCGCCCGACCTGCACCTCGGCCACACCGTCGTCTTCAACAAGCTGCGCCAGCTGCAGGACCTGGGCCACACGGTGATCCCGCTGATCGGCGACTTCACCTCGATGATCGGTGACCCGTCGGGCCGCAACACCACGCGCCCGCCGCTCACGCGCGAGCAGATCGAGGCGAATGCGAGGACCTACTTCGATCAGATCAGCCTGGTGCTCGACATCGGCCGCGCCGAAGTTCGCTACAACTCGGAGTGGAGCGACCCGCTCGGGGCGCGCGGCATGATCCAGCTCGCCTCGCGCTACACGGTGGCGCGGATGATGGAGCGCAACGACTTCCACGACCGCTTCAAGGCCGGTTCGCCGATCAGCGTGCACGAATTCCTGTACCCGCTGATGCAGGGCTACGACTCGGTCGCGTTGAAGAGCGACCTCGAACTCGGCGGCACCGACCAGAAGTTCAACCTGCTGGTGGGCCGCGCGCTGCAGGGCGAGTACGGGCAGCCGCCGCAGTGCGTCCTGACGATGCCGCTGCTCGAGGGGCTCGACGGCGTCGAGAAGATGTCCAAGAGCAAGGGCAACACGATCGGCATCACCGAGCCGCCGGATCAGATGTACGCCAAGCTGCTGTCGATCAACGACACGCTGATGTGGAAGTACTTCACGCTGCTGAGCTTCCGGCCCGAGGCCGAGATCGCGCAGCTGCGCCGCGAGGTGTCGGAAGGGCGCAATCCGAAGGAGGCGAAGGTGCAGCTCGCCAAGGAGATCACCGCGCGCTTCCACGGCGGCGCGGCGGCCGCCGCCGCCGAGACCGACTTCGAGCTGCGCGCCCGCGGCGGCGTACCCGACCGGATCGACATGGTGACGCTTCAGGGTGCACCATTGGGCATCGGCGCGCTGCTGAAGCAGGCGAACCTGGCGGCCTCGACCGGCGAGGCGCTGCGCCTGGTGGACGGCCACGGCGTGCGCGTCGACGGGGCGGTCGTCGGCGACCGGGCTTTGAAACTCGGCGCCGGGACCTATGTGGTGCAGGTGGGCAAGCGCAAGTTCGCGCGGGTGACCTTGGAGTGAGCCATGCTGATTCGCAGAACCTTCCTGGTTGGCGCGGCGGCGGTGCTGACGATCGGCGCGACGGCCGCCGCGCCCCCGCCGCACGAGCAGTCGCGCATCGACCAGCTGATCCGCTTCGTCGAGACGCAGAAGGACATGAAGTTCGTCCGCAACGGCACCGAATACAGTTGCGATGAAGCCGGCCGCTTCCTGCGCGGCAAGCTCGAGACGATGGGCCGGGAGGTGACGACCGCGCGCGAGTTCATCGAGCGCATCGCCAGCAAGTCGAGCATGAGCGGCGAGCCGTACCACGTGAAGTTCGCCGACGGCCGCACGATGCTGGCGAGCCAGTTCCTCGGCCAGGAGCTGAAGCGGCTCGAGGGCCGGCCCGCGACGGGCTGACGGGTCTGCGCGGCGTGCAGGTCCAGACCCTCCTCAAGCTCTCGATCGCCGCCGCGGTCGCGACGATCGCGATGAAGACGGCGGCCTGGTGGGTCACCGGGTCGGTCGGGCTGTTGTCGGATGCGATGGAGTCGTTCGTCAACCTCGCGTCGGCGCTGTTCGCGGTGCTGATGGTGACGATCGCGCAGCGCCCCGCCGACGACGACCACCCGTTCGGCCACACCAAGGCCGAGTACTTCTCGAGCGGCTTCGAGGGCTTGCTGATCGCCGGCGCGGCCGCGGCGATCGTCTGGGCCGCGGTGCCGCGTTTTGCCGACCCGCAGCCGCTGCAGGCGCTCGGCTGGGGCCTGGGCCTGGCGGTCGCCAGCTCGGCGCTGAACGGCGCGCTCGCGTGGCGGATGATGGCCGCGTCGCGCGAGCACCGTTCGATCGTGCTCGAGGCCGATGCGCGGCATCTCTACACCGACGTGTGGACCTCGGCCGCGGTCGTCGTCGGCCTCGCGCTCGCGCACCTGACCGGCTGGCTGTGGCTCGACCCGCTGCTCGCCGTCGGCGTGGCGCTCAACATCCTGCGCGAGGGCGCGCGGCTGGCGTGGCGCTCGGTCGAGGGGCTGATGGACAGCGCGGTCGAGCCCGAGGTGCGTGCGCAGATCGATCGCACGCTGGCCCAGTTCGACCACCACGCGATCCGCTTCGACCACCTCGTGACGCGCCGCGCCGGGCAGCGCCGCTTCGTCGACCTGCACATGCACCTGCCGGCGAGCTGGTCGCTCGGCCGCGCCGCCGCGCTGCGCGCCGATGTCGAGCAGGCGCTGACGGCCGAGGTGCCGGGGCTGCGGGCCTCGATTCAGCTGCTGCCGTCGGACGTGGAGGCGCAGTTCGATCCGATCACCGAGACCGCGCACCCGGCGACGTCGCCGTGATTGCGCGAAGGATCAGTCGGCGTATTCGCCGGCGGCCTTGATGATCGGGCCCCACTTGGCGATCTCGGCGGCGACGAACTTCTTGTGCTCGGCGCCGTCGAGGCGCGCGTCGCTGACGATGACCGCGCCGAGCGCCTCTTCGCGCTTGACGAACTCGGGGTCCTTCAGCGCGACGCGCAGCGCCGCGTTGATCTTGTCGGTCACCGCCTTCGGCGTGCCCTTCGGCGCGTACATGGCGTGCCAGATCGAGACGTTGAAGCCCTTCAGGCCCGACTCGTCGAGCGTCGGCAGGTTCTTCAGCGCCGGCGTGGTCAGCCGTTTCGGCGTCGTCACCGCGTAGGCCTTGACGGCGCCGGCGGCGATCTGACTCGTGGTGTTGGTGGTCTGGTCGCACATCAGGTCGACCTGGCCGCCGAGCAGGTCGGTCATCGCCGGCCCGGTGCCCTTGTACGGCACGGTCTGCAGGTTGATCTTCAGCGTGCTCTGGAACAGCAGGCCGCACAGGTGCGAGGCCGCGCCGAGGCCGGCGTTGGCGAGGTTGACCTTGCCCTTGTTCGCCTCCATCCACTTCACCAGCTCGGCGTAGTTGGCGGCCGGTAGCAGGGGCTTGCCGATCAGCGTCATCGGCACCTCGTTGACCATGCCGAGGTACTCGAAGTCGCCGAGCGTGTCGTAGGTCATCTTGCGGTACAGCGCCGGCGCGGTGCTGATGCCGATGTGGTGCAGCAGCAGCGTGTAGCCGTCGTTGCTCGCCTTTGCGACGCGTGCGGCACCGAGCGTGCCGCCGGCGCCGCCGACGTTCTCGACGATGATCGACTGCCCGCCGAGCGGCTTGCGCAGCGCCTCGGCGAGGTCGCGCGCGACCTTGTCGGTCGGGCCGCCGGCCGCGAACGGCACGACGATCGTCACCGGCTTGTCGGGGTACTCGGCCCAAGCGGAAAGGGCGGTGGCGGCGACGAGGCCGGCGATGAGGAGTTGCTTCATGGGAATCTTTCGTGCGGGGCCAGACCAAGCGCGATTGTCCGGAGCGTGTGGCCGCCGACCATCGCGGAAAGTACGTAACCCGCATGCCGCGCAGGGCATTGCGTCACGGGCGGCGACGTCAGCGATAGCTGCGCGCGTCCTCGATGACCTTGCCGTCGTTCGGCAGCGAGCCGGCCGGGCACAGCAGCACCGCGCCGCGCAGCTTGGTCACGTCGCGCATCGCTTCGGCCAGGCGATCGGCGAGCCCGGCAGGCGCGGCGTCGACCTCGATGCGCAGCTCCATCGAATCGTTGGCCATCTCGCCGCTGACGACGAGCCGCGCCCGCCGCACCTCGGGGAAGCGGCGCGCGATCTCGGCCACCTGGCCCGGGTGCACGAACATGCCGCGCACCTTCGCGGTCTGGTCGGCGCGGCCGAGCCAGCCGCGGATGCGCGTGTTGGTGCGCCCGGTCGGGCACAGGCCCGGCAGCACCGCCGAGAGGTCGCCGGTGCCGAAGCGGATCAGCGGGTAGCCCGGGTTCAGCGTCGTGACCACGACCTCGCCGACTTCGCCGTCGGCCACCACCTCGCCGGTGCCCGGGCGCACGATCTCGACGATCACGCCCTCGTCGACGACCAGCCCTTCGCGCGCTGCCGTCTCGTACGCGATCAGCCCGAGATCGGCGGTGCCGTAGCTCTGGTACGCGGCGATGCCGCGGCCGCGCATCCAGTCGCGCAGGCTCGGCGGAAACGCCTCGCCGCCGACCGAGGCCTTGGTGATCGAGGGCAGCGTGGTGCCGGTCTCGTCGGCCTTCTCGAGGATGATCTTCAGGAAGCTCGGCGTGCCCACGTAGGCCCGCGGTTTCAGCGCGGCGATCACCTGCACCTGCTGCTCGGTCTGCCCGATGCCGGCCGGAAACACGGTGCAGCCGAGCGCGAACGCGCCGCTTTCCATCATCACGCCGGCCGGCGTGAAGTGATAGCTGAAGGTGTTGTGCACCAGGTCGCCGGCGCGCAGCCCGGCGGCGAAGAGCGCGCGTGCCATGCGCCAGTAGTCGGGCGCGGCGCCTTCGGGCTCGTAGATCGGCCCGGGCGACGCGAACACGCGCAGCGCCCGTTGCGACGATGCGGCCGCACCCCAGCCGAGCGCCGCGAAGCCGCCGAACACGTCGGGTGCGTCGGCGCGGCGCTGGCGCTCGAGCAGCTCGTGCTTGCGCGTCACCGGCAGCGCGGCGAGCGCGGCGCGCGTCGCGATCGTTCGCGCGGCGACGCCGGCGAGCATGGCCGCGAACGCTGGCGCATGCGCCTGCGCATGTGCCACCTGCCCGGGCAACGCGGCCATCAGCGCGGCCTCGCGCTGCGCCGGCGCGCGCGCCTCGAGCGCATCGAAGTGCTCGGGGTGGGTCGGCGCTGCGGGCTCAGTCTTCATCGAGACGCGCGACGCGGCGCTTCGCGTCGTCGACCAGTTTGCGCTGGCCTGCCGGCGCGTCGACCGGGTAGCGGTCGAAGCCGCTGCCGCCGGCCTTCTTCAGGTCGGCCACCAGCGCGCCGCCTTCGTCGTGGAAGTGGATGAACGCGCTGCCCTTCGCGTAGAAGATGCCCGGCTTCATCTCGCGCAGCCCCTTGATCTCGCGCAGTTGCCGCAGCACGGGCAACAGGCGCTGGAGGGCGGCTTCGTCGGCGTGGGCCATGTCGAGATCCTTTCGTGCGCGCCGCCGCTCAGCTGAGCCAGCGCTTGCGGCGCTTGTAGCTCTTCACGTCGCGAAAGCTCTTGCGCTCGGCGCCGTCGGCCGAGCCGCCGGTGCCGAGGTAGAACTCCTTCACGTCCTCGTTCTCGCGCAGCGAGGCGGCGGCGCCGTCCATCACGATGCGGCCGTTCTCGAGGATGTAGCCGTAGTCGCAGTAGCGCAGCGCCATGTTGGTGTTCTGCTCGGCGAGCAGGAAGGTCACGCCCTCGCGCGTGTTCAGGTCCTTCACGATCTCGAACACCTCCTCGACGATCTGCGGCGCCAGGCCCATCGACGGCTCGTCGAGCAGCACCATCTTCGGGTTCGCCATCAGCGCCCGGCCGATCGCGCACATCTGCTGCTCGCCGCCCGAGGTGTACGCGGCCTGCGAGCCGCGCCGCGTCTTCAGGCGCGGAAAGTAGGTGTAGACCTTGTCGAGCGTGGCCGCGACAGCTTTGCTCCCGTCGCGGCGCGTGTACGCGCCGGTCATCAGGTTCTCCTCGATCGTCAGGTGCGCGAAGCAGTGCCGGCCTTCCATCACCTGGATCACGCCGCGCTCCACCATCTGCGAGGTGCTGAGCCGCTCGATGCGCTCGCCGCGCAACTCGATCGAGCCCTTCGTGACCGCGCCGCGCTCGCTCGCCAGCAGGTTGCTGACGGCGCGCAGCGTGGTCGTCTTGCCGGCGCCGTTGCCACCCATCAGCGCGACGATGCGGCCTTCAGGAACCTGCAGAGAGACGCCCTTCAGCACGAGGATCACATGGTTGTAAATGACCTCGATGCCGTTCACATCGAGAAGGACGTTCGCCGCGCGCATCGTGCGATCCTCAGCTCTGGCAGTCTTCCGGCGTGCGGCGCGTGAGCTTCTTGTCGCTCGCGTACTTGTCGGCGGCGACCTTGACCATCGGCTTGATGATCTGCTCGTCGGCCTGCAGCCAATCGGACGTGAAGTTCCATTTGGCGCCGTCCCAGGTGTGCACGCGCGCCCACGCGACGCCCATGTGATCTGCGCAACTCGTCGAGAGCGGCCGCATCACGCCGGCGAAGCCGAGCGCGTCGAGCTTCTTCTGGTCGAGCGCGAGGTTCTCATAGCCCCAGCGCGCTTCCTCGCCGGTCATGACCTTGCCCTTGCCGAAACGCTCCTGCGCGCGCTTGACGCCTTCGACGGCGAGCATCGCGCTCATCAGGCCGCGCATGTACAGAACCTGTCCGACTTCTTCCTTCGGGCCGGTGCCCTGCCCCTTGGCATGCAGCTCCTTCAGAATCTCCTGGACCACCCTGGCATTGGGTTCGGCGCCGTGCTGCAGCGCCAGCGCGTTGTAGCCCTTGGCGCCATCGCCGATATCCTTCACATCGGGCTCGGCGCCGGCCCACCACACGCCGTACATCTTGTCGCGCGGGTAGCCGGTGGCCAGTGCCTCTTTGATCGCGGTGGAGTTCATCACACCCCAGCCCCACAGCAGCACGTAGTCCGGCTTGGTTTGCCGCACCTGCAGCCAGGTCGCCTTCTGCTCGACCCCGGGTGCGGTGACCGGCAGCAGCTGCAGATCGAACCCATGCATCTTGGCGCGCTCCTGCAGGATCGGGATCACTTCCTTGCCATAGGGCGAGTCGTGGTAGATCAGCGCAATCTTCTTGCCCTTGAGCTTGTCCAGGCCGCCCTCCTTCTTGCCGATGTGCTGGATCAGCACGTCGCCCGCGACCCAGTACATGCCGGTGATCGGGAAGCTCCACTTGAAGACGGTGCCGTCCATACTGCCGCTGATGCCATAGCCCGGCGTGAGGATCGAAACCTTGTCGGCTGCGGCCTTGTCGGTGACCGCCAGGGTGATGCCGGTGGACAGCGGCTGGAAGCTGGTCGCGCCGCCGTGTTTGCCCTTCAGCCGCTCGTAGCACTCGACGCCGCGGTCGGTGGCGTAGCCGGTCTCGCATTCCTCCCACACGATCCTCACGCCATTGATGCCGCCGCGGGCGTTGGCGAGCTTGAAGTAGTCGGCGAAGCCGTTGGCGAAGGGCACGCCGTTGGGCGCGTAGGCGCCGGTGCGATACACCAGCGACGGGAAGAACTGCTCCTTGGCTTGAGCCAACGCGCCGCTGGCCGCGGCGATGAGGGTCGCGCCGAGGGCGAGAGAACGCAAGTGATTCATTTTGTCTGTCTCCGGTGGTGAGTGGTCGTGGGTCGGTCAGTGAGGGAAGGGCCAGAGCCGCAACTTCTCTTTGGCGGTGGACCACAGCCGCGCGATGCCGTGCGGCTCGACGATCAGGAAGAACGCGATCAGCGCGCCGAAGATCATGAAGGTCAGGTGCGAGGCCGTCGCGGTGTCGATCGGGATGCCGAACAGGTACGGCAGCGCGTCGAGAAAGATCGGCAGCACCACGATGAAGGCGGCGCCGAAGAAGCTGCCCATGATCGAGCCGAGGCCGCCGATGATGATCATGAACAGCAGCTGGAACGAGCGGTCGATGTTGAACGCCGCCGGCTCCCACGAGCCGAGGTGCACGAAGCCCCACAGCGCGCCGGCCACGCCGACGATGAACGAGCTGACGGCGAACGCGGTGAGCTTCGCGTAGACCGGGCGGATGCCGATCACCGCGGCGGCCACGTCCATGTCGCGGATCGCCATCCACTCGCGCCCGATCGCGCCGCGCACCAGGTTCTTCGCGAGCAGCGCGAACACGATCAGGAAGCCCAGGCACAGCAGGTACTTCTGCACCGGCGATTCGATCGGAATGCCGAACACGTTGAGCCCGGCCACGCTGACCGAACCCGACGACGAATTGTTCGTGAACCACTGGATGCGCAGGAACGCCCAGTCGGTGAAGAACTGCGCCGCGAGCGTGGCCACCGCGAGGTACAGGCCCTTGATGCGCAGCGACGGGATACCGAACAGCACGCCCACCGTCGTGCTGCACAGCCCGCCGAGCAGCAGCGCGAAGATCAGCGGCATGCCCGGCACGCGGACGAAGAAGTTGTAGGCCGCATACGCGCCGATCGCCATGAACGCGCCGGTGCCGAGCGAGATCTGCCCGCAGTAGCCGACCAGGATGTTCAGGCCGAGCGCGGCCAGCGACAGGATCAGGAACGGCACGAAGATCGCGCGCAGCCAGTACTCGCTCGACAGCAGCGGCACCGCGACGAGCGCGATCGCGAGCAGCACGCCGATCGCCACGCGGTCCTGCAGGATCGGGAAGATCTGCTGGTCGGCGCCGTACGTCGACTTGAACTGGCCGTTCTCGCGATAAAGCATTTAGACCCGATCGATGATCTTCTCGCCGAACAGGCCCTGCGGCCGGATCAGCAGGAACACAAGCGCCAGCACATAGGCGAACCAGATCTCGATGCCGCCGCCGAGCATCGGCCCGATGTAGATCTCCGACAGCTTCTCGCCCATGCCGATGATCAGCCCGCCGACGATCGCGCCGGGTACCGAGGTGAGGCCACCGAGGATCACCACTGGCAACGCCTTCAGCGCCACCAGCGAGAGCGAGAACTGCACGCCGAGCTTGCTGCCCCAGATCACGCCGGCGACCAGCGCCACCACGCCGGCGACCGACCAGACGATGATCCAGATGTGGCCGAGCGGGATGCCGATCGACTGCGCCGCCTGGTGGTCGTCGGCGACGGCGCGCAGCGCGCGCCCGGTCGAGGTCTTCTGGAAGAACAGCGCGAGCGAGGCGACCAGCAGCGCCGCGATCGCCGCCGCGTACAGGTCTTCCTTGTTGATCAGCACGCCACCGGCGAGCAGGCCCTCGAGCACGATGATCGGGTCCTTCGGCATGCCCACATCGATCTTGTAGATGTCGGAGCCGAACAGCAACTGGCCGAAGCCCTCGAGAAAGTAGCTGATCCCGAGCGTGGCCATCAGCAGCGTGATGTGCTCCTGGTTGACGAGCTTGCGCAGCACCAGCCGCTCGATCAGCCACGCCACCGCGACCATGATCGCCACCGCGACGCCGAACGCGAGCACGTTGGCGAGCAGCTTGTTGTCGAAGCCGAGCCACTTCGGAATCCACTCGTAGAAGCGCGCCATCGCGAGCGCGGCGAACAGCACCATCGCGCCCTGCGCGAAGTTGAACACGCCGCTGGCCTTGTAGATCAGCACGAAGCCGAGCGCGATCAACGAGTACAGCATGCCCACCATCAGGCCGCCGGACAGAGTTTCGAGGAAGAAGCCCATCGCGCGTTCAGTGCGAGGTGCCGAGATAGGCGGCGATCACGTCGGGGTTCGAGCGCACGTCCTGCGGCGCGCCGTCGCCGATCTTCCGGCCGTAGTCGAGCACGACGATGCGGTCGGAGATGTCCATCACCACGCCCATGTCGTGCTCGATCAGCACGATGGTCGTGCCGAACTCGTCGTTCACGTCGAGGATGAAGCGGCTCATGTCCTGCTTCTCCTCGACATTCATGCCGGCCATCGGCTCGTCGAGCAGCAGCACCTGCGGCTCCATCGCCAGCGCGCGGCCGAGGTCGACGCGCTTTTGCAGCCCGTAGGGCATCTTGCCGACCGGCGTCTTGCGGTACGGCTGGATCTCGAGGAAGTCGATGATGCGTTCGACGAACAGGCGCTGCTCGGCCTCTTCGCGCGCCGCCGGGCCGATGCGCAGCGCCTGCATGAGGAGGTTGCTCTTCATCTTCAGGTTGCGCCCGGTCATGATGTTGTCGAGCACGCTCATGCCCTTGAACAGCGCCAGGTTCTGGAACGTGCGCGCCAGCCCCATCTCGGCGACCTGGCGCGAGTTCATGTGCTTGAAGGTCTTGCCACGGAACGTGATCGAGCCCTGCTGCGGCTGATACACGCCGTTGATGCAGTTCAGCATCGAGCTCTTGCCGGCGCCGTTCGGGCCGATGATTGCGCGGATCTCGTGCTCGCGGACGTCGAAGCTGATGTCGGTCAGTGCCTTCACGCCGCCGAACGCGAGCGAGATGTTCTTGACCTCGAGGATCACCTCACCGGGCCGGCGCGCGGCCGCCGCGCGTGGCGCATCGGCGGCCGGTGCGCGCGCCAGTTCGGGCGCTTCGAGCGCGGCTGCGGTGGCGAGATCGGCGGCCATCGGTCAGGCGGCCCGCTGCACGGCGGGGAAGATCTTCGCGTCGGCGATGCGCAGGTCGGCGGCGACCATGCCGCTGCGGCCGTCCTCGAACTTCACCGCGGTCTCGATGTACTGGTTCGCCTTGCCGGCGTACAGCGCGTCGACGAGCACCTGGTAGCGCTCGGCGATGAAGCCGCGCCGCACCTTGCGCGTGCGGGTCAGCTCGCCGTCGTCGGCGTCGAGCTCCTTGTGCAGGATCAGGAAGCGGCTGATCTGCGAGCCGGCCAGCTTGTCGTCGAGCGCGAGGTCGGCGTTGACCTTCTCGACGCACTCGCGGATCAGCGCGTAGACCTCGGGCTTCTGCGCCAGATCGGTGTAGCCGGCGTACGGCAGGTTGCGGCGCTCGGCCCAGTTGCCCACCGCCTCGACATCGATGTTGATGAACGCGCCGACAGTCGCGCGCCGGTCGCCGATCGCCACCGCCTCCTTGATGTGCGGGAAGAACTTCAGCTTGTTCTCGACGTACTTGGGCGCGAACATCGCGCCGTCGTGGGCGCCGCCCATCAGGCGCCCGACGTCCTTCGCGCGGTCGATGATCTTCAGGTGCCCGCCGGCATCGAGGAAGCCGGCGTCGCCGGTGCGGTACCAGCCGTCGGGCGTGAGCACCTCGGCGGTGGCGGCCGGGTTGCGGTAGTACTCCTTCAGCAGCCCCGGCGACTTGACGAGGATCTCGCCCGAGTCGGTGAGCTTGATCTCGACGCCCTCGATCGGCACGCCGACCGTGTCGGCGCGCGCCTCGCTGTCGGGCTGCAGGCAGACGAACACCGCGGTCTCGGTCGAGCCGTAGAGCTGCTTCAGGTTGACGCCGATCGAGCGGTAGAACGTGAACAGGTCGGGCCCGATCGCCTCGCCGGCGGTGTAGGCCACGCGCACGCGCGACAGCCCGAGCGTGTTGCGCAGCGGGCCGTAGACCGCGAGCCGACCGATCGCGTAGTGCAGGCGGTCGAGTGCGCCCACCGGCTGGCCGTCCATCAGCTTCGGGCCGACGCGCCGCGCCAGCGCCATGAAGTGCTCGAACATCCAGCGCTTGGGTGCGCTCGCGTCTTCCATGCGGATCATCACCGTCGTCAGCAGGCCCTCGAACACGCGCGGTGGCGCGAAGTAGTAGGTCGGCCCGATGTCGTTCAGGTCGATCGCGACGGTGCTCGCCGATTCGGGGCAGTTGACGACATAGCCGCACACCAGCCACTGCGCGTACGAGAAGATGTTCTGGCCGATCCACGCCGGCGGCAGGTACGCGAGCACCTCCTCGGCCTGCGTCAGCTTGTCGAAGCGCGCGCCGGCCTGGGCGCGGTCGATCAGCGTGCGGTGCGTGTGCACCACGCCCTTCGGGTTGCCGGTCGTGCCCGAGGTGAAGAACATCGCGGCCACGTCGTCGGGCTGGTTGCGCGCGACCTCGGTGTCGAAGAAGCCGGGGTGGGCGGCGTCGAACGCGCGGCCCGCGGCGAGCAGCGCGTCGAGCGGCGCCAGGCCCGGCTCGGCGTAGTGGCGCAGGCCGCGCGGGTCGTCGAACCAGAGGTTCTTCAACTGCGCGCACTGCTCGCGCACCTCGAGCAGCTTGTCGACCTGCTCCTGGTCTTCGACGATCGCGAACGCGATCTCGGCGTTGGTGATCGGGAACACGAACTCGGCGGCGGCCGCGTCCTGGTACAGCGGCACCGGGATCGCGCCGATCGATTGCGCCGCGAGCATCGCGGCATAGAGACGCGGCCGGTTCGCGCCGATCACGACGAGGTGCTCGCTGCGCTTCAGCCCGGCGCCGGCGAGGCCGCAGGCGAGTTCGCGCACCAGCGTCGCGAGCGCGCCCCAGCTGAGCGTCTGCCAGATGCCGTATTCCTTCTCACGCAATGCCGCGGCCGCGGGGCGTCGCGCCGCATGGTCGAGCAGCAGTCGGGTGAACGTCGTGGGCAAGCGGGGACTCTCCGGGGCGGCGGCCGGGCGCAGCGGCGCGCCCTCCTACCGGTTGATGAGTCCGACTGTAGAAACAAGTTTGACGCTAGGTTGTCGTTCTGCCGACAATCCTAGGGTGAGTCCTCCCCGGTGTTTCCCTCGATGAGCGCCGTCCTTGCCCGCGCGGACGAACCCCCGGTCGCGCCAGCACCGCTGTACCAGCGCGCCCGAGCGCCGAGCGCCGCCGAACTCGCCGACATCCCCTGGCTGCCGGCCCTCGATCACACCGAACGCGACGCGGCGGTCGCCGATCTGAAGGTCGCCCGCGTGGCGGCCGGCGAACTGTTGTGTCGCGTCGGCCGGCCGGCGACGTTCTGGTTCGGCGTGATCGACGGGCTGCTGAAGATGAGCAACGACAGCGTACAGGGCATGCCGGTCACGTTCACCGGCGTGCCGCCGGGCGGCTGGTTCGGAGAGGGCACGGTGATCAAGCGCGAGGTCTACCGCTACAACATCCAGGCGCTGCGCAAGAGCGTGGTCGCGGGCCTGAGCGTCGAGACCTTCCACTGGCTGCTCGACCGCAGCATCCCGTTCAATCGCTTCATCACCAACCAGCTCAACGAGCGGCTCGGCCAGTTCATCGCGGCGCGCGAGATCGACCGCATGTCGGACGCCGACGCCCGCGTCGCGCGCAGCCTCGCGGCGCTGTTCCATCCGGTGCTCTACCCGGGCGTCGGGGCGCTGCTGCGCATCACCCAGCAGGAACTCGGCTATCTCGTCGGCCTGTCGCGCCAGCGCGTCAACGAGGCGCTGCGCGCGCTCCAGGGCCGCGGCTGCATCCGCGTCGAGTACGGCGGCGTGCGCGTGATCGACATCGAGGCGCTGCGGCGCGTCGCGTGAGGGTTCAGCGTGCTTGCGTCGCATCCCCAGTTTGTGGATCACGGATGCGGCAGACTCTCGCCTCGCGCACCGGAGCAGTTGCGCGAGTACACTGACCGGAATACAAGGTGGTTCATGGTGCGCCGATGCGGTTGGGCCGGTGAGCGGGCAACGGGATGAGTGAAATCAGGGCCCTGCTCCTGACCGACGTGGTCGACAGCACGCAGCTGTCGGAGACGCTCGGCGACGCCGCGATGGCGCAGGTGTGGACGGCCCACGACCGTGTCGCGCGCGCACTGCTCGTCACATGGCGCGGTCGCGAGATCGACAAGACCGACGGGATGCTGCTGCTGTTCGAGTCGGCGCCCGACGCGGTGGCGTATGCGAGGGCCTACCACCAGGCCCTGGCCGCGATGCAGGTGCCGCTGAAGGCGCGAGTCGGCCTGCACGTCGGCCCGGTCATCCTGCGCGAGAACGCCGAAGACGACATCGCGCGCGGCGCCAAGCCGCTCGAGGTCGAGGGCATCGCCAAGCCGATCACCGCGCGCGTGATGACGCTCGCGCGCGGCGGCCAGACGCTGCTGTCGGCCGACGCGCGCGAACAGCTCGGCGCGACGGCGCTGAAGGTCGTGTCGCACGGCCACTGGATGGTCAAGGGCGTGTCCGACCCGATGGAGCTGTTCGAGGTCGGCGATCCCGAGGCCGCCTTCGTGCAGCCGGCCGACGGCGACAAGGCACACCGCGTCGTGCGGCTGGGTGACTGGTGGCTGCCGGTCAAGGACATACCGAACAATCTGCCGCACCAGCCGACCTCGTTCATCGGCCGCGAACGCGAGCTGAGCGAGGTCAAGGCGATGCTCGGCAGCGCGCGGCTGCTGACGCTGCTCGGCATGGGTGGCCTCGGCAAGACGCGGCTGTCGCTGCAGGCGGCGGCCGAGCTGCTCCACCAGTTCCCCGACGGCGTGTGGTTCCTCGACCTCGCGCCGATCAGCGACCCGGCGCTCGTGCCGAGCGAGACCGCGCAGGTGCTCGGCGTGCGCGAGGAGCCCGACCGCCCGTTGCTGCAGACGCTCAGCGCGCACCTTAGACCCAAGCGCGCGCTGCTGATCTTCGACAACTGCGAGCACGTGATCAAGATCTCGGCGCAGCTGGCCAGCGCGATCCTGAAGGTCGCACCGCAGGTGCGCATCATCGCGTCGAGCCGCGAGCCGCTGCGCTCGCCGGGCGAGCAGTGCTACCCGGTGCTGCCGCTGCCGGTGCCGGATCGCGACGCCGGCCTCGAAGCGCTGTCGCGCTCGACGGCGGTGCGACTGTTCGTCGACCGCGCCCAGCTGCACAGGCCGGCCTTCACGCTCAACGAGCGCGAGGCGCCGGGCGTGGCCGAGCTGGTGGCGCGTCTCGAGGGCATTCCGCTCGCGCTCGAGCTCGCCGCGGCGCGCGTGCGCTCGCTGACCGTTGCCGACATCAACATCCGCCTGAAAGACCGCTACAAGCTGCTGACCGGCGGCTCGCGCGTGCTGCAGGAGCGCCAGCAGACGCTGCGCGCGCTGGTCGACTGGTCGTACGAGCTGCTCGAGCCGGCCGAACAGACGCTGCTCGCGCGGCTCGCGGTGTTCGTCGGCGGTTTCGATCTCGCAGCGGCCGAGGAAGTCTGCGCCGGCGAGCCGGTCGACAGCATGGACGTGCTCGACCTGCTCGGCTCGCTGGTCGAGAAATCGCTCGTCATGCTCGAGGAGCGCGACGAGGGCGCGCGCTACCGCATGCTCGAGACGATCCGCGACTACGCCCGCGAAAAGCTCGACGAGGCCGCCGACGACGCGGCCGCCACCGCGGCGCGCCACTGCGCCCACTACTTCGCGATGGCGAAAGCCGCCAACCACGGGCTGCGCGGGCCGCAGCAGGCCGATTGGATCTGGAAGGTCGAGGTCGAGCTCGACAACGTGCGCAGCGCAATCGCGCTCGCGCTGGCCGGCGGCGTCGACTCGTTCATCGCGGTCAAGTTCGGCGTCGCGATTCAGAACTTCTGGACGCTGCGCGGCTATTCGACGGAAGGGCGCAAGGTGGTGAAGGCGGCGCTCGCGATGCCGGAGATCCAGGCCTCGCCAGTCGCCAAGGCGTGGGCGCTCTACGTCGGCGCGGCGCTCGCCGAGAGCCAGAGCGACCATGCCGAAGCGCTCGAGATGCTGGAAACCTGCCTCGAGCTGCGGCGCGATCTCGGCCACCCGGTCGACATCGCCGCGACGCTGTCGACGCTGTCGACGGCGCGGCTGCAGGAAGGCAGCGCCGAGGAAGCCCGCGCTGGCGAGAGCGAGGCGCTGGGAATCTTCCGCCAGCTCGGCGACCGGGTCGGCGAGGCGATCGGCCTGCTGCACCTGGGCCAGATCCACCTGCACCTCGGCAACGATGCCGACGCGCGATCGCACCTCGAGCAGTGCTTGACGATCGCGCGCGAGATCAAGCACCAGGAGGTCGAGGGCGAGTGCGAGCTCACGCTCGGCGAGGTCGCGTTCGAGCAGGGCGAGCAGGCGCAGGCGTGCCTGCGTTTCAAGCGCTCGTTGACGGTGTGCCGCGAGGCGGCCGACAAGCGCGGCGAGGCGAACGCGCTGCGCTGGCTCGGCCGTGTCGACCTGCAGCGGGACGATCTGGCAACGGCGCGCGGCCGCCTCGTCGAGGCGCTGCGCGCGTTCCGCGCCTTCGAGATCTGGGAAGAGGTGCTCGGTTGCCTCGAGGATCACTCTGTGCTCGCGCTGCGCGAGGGCCGCGCCGAGGTGGCGGTCGGCCTCGCGGCGTCGATCCACTGCTCGCGCGAGCGCCTGAAGCTCGCGCGCTCGCCGCGCCGCGAGGCGTTCTGGCAGGGGCGGCTCGCCGAGTTGCGCGTCGCGCTGCCGCCGGCACAGTTCGACGAGTGCTGGGCGGAGGCGAGGGACTGGCCGATCGACCAGGCGGTTCGCCAGGCGATCTCGGCGCAGACCGAGAAAGTGAGCGCCTGAAACGGCATCGGCCCGGGCGAGCCGGGCCGATGATCTCGATGCGCGGCGAAGGCTTGCCGCGGGTCCGGTTCAGCGTTGGCGGCGGCGCGCGCAGAAGCCGATTGCGCCGAGGCCGGCGATCAGCAATGCGTAGGTGCTCGGCTCCGGGATGGTCGGCGTGAACGTGCCAACCGCGGCGTTGGCCGAGAAGCCGCACAGCGACGCCGGCGAGCCCGGCAGGCACGCGACCGAGACCGTCGGCGGCGTGAAGTACTCGAGCTGGGCTTGCGTGTTGTTGAGAAGCACGAGCGCGAACCCGTAAGTCCCGCCACCAGCCTGCGGGGCGGTGACGTTGGTCACGGGATCGAAGAAGTTCGTGTTGATGCCCGCGAACTGGTTGCCAGCCACGACGAAGCTGTTGATCGCCACGTTGTCGTTCAGGACGAACGACTCCAGGAACGCACCCTGCGCGCCGGCATTGTTCTGATAGAAGCTCAGCGTTGCGCTCGTGATGTCGAGGCCGGCGCAGCTGCCGGCGGCGAACGTTCCGTTCGAGACCAGGCACGAGTCCGGAATGAAGATCGTGGCGTTCGCCTTCCAGAACAGGTTGGGGAAGGGCGCGCCGTACGCCGGATCCCACTCGCCGTTGTACGTGGCCGCCTGCGCCGAACCGGCAACGCCGAAGAGCGCCGCGCCGGCCAATGCCGCGCCAGCCAGGACCGAATTGAAACGAGTCAGCGACATGATCACCACCTTGTTGTTGGGATTCGGACCACCCGTTGCCGGTGCAGCGCGCCCCTGGATTGATCGAGCCGTGAACTCACTCACGGCCTCGGGGTCGAGTGTAAGGGCGGGTATCCCCTGAGGGCCTCCCTCGAATGAGGGGGAGTGATGCATCCGCTGCTCAACGCGGGTCAGCTCCGGGCCACCGCGGGCCGGTGGAAGCGACGCGAAGCGGCTGCCACCAGCGCCAGCCCGCCCAGCATCAGGGCACCCGTCGTCGGCTCGGGGATGGCGGACACCGAAAGCAGCTTCAGGTTCGAGATGCTGAGCGTCGACACGCCGACGTAGTCGAGTGTGTCGATCACGCCGAGCGCGAAGCTCACCGGGCCGCTCTGCGACAACGTGATGCTGAAGGTCTGTAGCGCGGCCCCAGGCTCCGAGACGTTGGCGAGCGTCGTCACCACGCCCCCGATCACCGCGAACGCGCGATCGCCGGGCTCGGTCTGCAGTGAGCTGAACGACCAGTCGAAGCTCAGCGTCGAGCCGGCGACGGCGTCGAAGCTCTGGCCGACGAGCGAGCCTTCGGTGCCGTAGTCGACATCGGACGGGTCGAGGCCGTATGTCGCCACGCCGGCCGCGCCTTCGAGCGCCCCGATGTCGACGGCGCCGTTGCCGGAGAGGTTGAACGGCGCGTCGTCGCCATCGGTGTAGGCGGTGGTCAGCGTGATCGCACCGGATTGGGCGACGACGTCGCCGAAGGTCGTCCAGCCCACCAGGCTGGTGGTACTCGCCTGGGCGTGTGCGAGGTTCGAGGCCAGCGCGAGCACGCACAGCGTGCCGACGGCGATCGATTGCTTGAAGCTGAGGCTCATCGTGGTCTTTCGAAGAAGAGGGTGAATGGGGTCAGTGCGCGATCAGGTCGCGCGTGCCGTCGAGGCTGCCGGGGGAGACGTTGGCCAGCGTCAGCAGCGGGCGGAACGCCGCGCCGCCTGACGGGCCGTCGGCGTCGATCTGCACGCTGGTGTTGGCGCCGACGGCGACGAAACGCACGTAGCCGTCGGCCACCGGGTTGCTGCCGCTGTAGCCGAGGCCGGCGAGCAGGCCGCGCAGGTCGAGCAGGTCTTTGCCCGGCACGAAGTCGGTGATGGTGTCGCCGGCGTCGCGCATCGAGTTGTAGCCGTAGACGTTCATGCCGGCGCCGCCGGTCAGCGTGTCGGCACCCTCGCCGCCGACGATGTAGTCGTCGCCGGGCGTGCCGGCGAGCGTGTCGCGTCCGCCGGTGCCGACGATCACCTTGAACACGCTCAGGCCCACCAGCACCGGGTCGTGGTCGGAGGCGCGAAACGGCAGCGCCATGTCGTACGGGTCGGGCGCGCAGGTGCCGCACGCCGGCTGCTTGAACTCGAGGTTGTAGTCCTGCGCGAGCGACTCGTCGGCGTCGATGTGCCAGTGCACCGCGCCGGTCACCTTGGTCGACAGCGACGGCGTTGCGATCGCGTGGTCGAGCCGACCGGCGGTGCCGTCGAACACGTACGAATAGCCCAAGGTCTCGAAGCGGCCCGACTGGTCGAGATAGCCGTTGCTGGTCAGGTCGTAGATCGGATCTTCCTGCGCGTAGGCGTTGAAGTCGCCGACCAGCAGCACGTCGTTGCTGGTGCTTGCGGCCTGCAGTTGCGCCACGAAGGTGCGCAGCCGCTGGGCCTGCTGAACGCGCTGGGCGTTCCAGCAGCCCTGGCCGTCGCCGGCATCGGTGTTGCCGGCCGCATCGGCGTCGCCCGCAGCCGGGCAGCTGCTCTTCGACTTCAGGTGGTTCACGACCAGCGTGAAGCGTTCGCCGTTCGCGCCGGCGAAGGTCTGCGCGAGCGGCGGCCGGTTGTTGACCGCGGCCGGGTCGCTGACCGGCGCGCCGACGAGCGACAGGCGAGCGGGCTTGTAGATCATCGCCACGCGGATCGCGTCGTCGCCGGTGCCCTGCGCCGGCGTCGGCACGACCGCGTAGGTGCCCGCGCCGACCTGCGCGTTCAGCGCGTCGACGAGGTTCT
>DATMIN010000594.1:0-6653 GCA_035554275.1 Burkholderiaceae bacterium | reverse complement strand
GTGCGAGGCGACGAACAGGCCGTGGACGTGGAAGATCGGCAGCGCGTGGATCAGCACGTCGCCGGCGCGCCAACCCCAATAGTCCTTCAGCACGCGCGCGTTGCTCGCGAGGTTGCCGTGCGTCAGCATCGCGCCCTTGCTGCGCCCGGTGGTGCCGCTGGTGTACAGGATCGCGGCGAGGTCGCCCGAGCGGCGCAGCGCGGGCGCGTGCGTGTCGGGGAACTGCGCGGCGCGCTGCAGCAGGCTGCCGCGGCGGTCGTCGCCGAGCGTGAACACATGCGCGCTGCCGGCGGCGAACGCGAGCCGGCTGATCCAGCCGAAATTCTTCGGCGTGCACACGACGACCGCCGGCTCGGCGTTGCCGATGAAGTAGGCGATCTCGTCGCGCTGGTAGGCCGGGTTCAGCGGCAGGTAGACGAGCCCGGCGCGCAGCACCGCGAGGTACAGCATCAGCGCTTCGACCGACTTCTCGGTCTGCACCGCGACGCGGCTGCCCGCCGGCAGCTCGAGCGCGGCGAGCAGGTTCGCGAGCATCGCGGTGGCGCGCTCGAGGTCGCGCCAGGTGTAGCGGGCGGGTGCGTCGCCGACGGTCTCGATCGCGCTGCGGTCGAGCTCGGCCGGGAAGCCGCCGCGCAGCGCGACGAACAGGTTCTCGTTGGCGGTGGTGGCGGTGCTCATGGAGTCGATCACAGCAGCGCCGCCACCGCGCGCGACTGCGCGACGCGGCCCTTGACGAAGGCCTCGTGGTGGACCTCGACCTTGTCGAGGTCGTAGAGGTAGTTGACCATCAGGCCGAACGACTGCCTCGCGCCCTTGGCCGACAGGTCGCCGAGCGCGTTCAGCCGCTCCAGGCGCGCGCCGTTGTCGAGGTGGAAGCGCGCGACCGCGTCGCCGTCGTCGTGCGCCGAGACCAGCCCGAGATACGCCGCGCCGAGCCGCAGCAGCGCCTGCGTGCCGGCGGCGTCGAGGCGGCGCAGCGCGTCGGCCGCGGGCGGTGTGGCGAGGTCGGCGCCGAAGCGGGTGCGCAGCGCGGCCAGCGCGTGCGCGAGCCGCTCGGCGCGCGCCTTGTCGGTGTCGACGCCGAGGGCGCCCGCGCGCAGCCACGCCGCGAAACCGGGGATCGGCGAGAGCGTGCAGAACGTCTTCAACTGCGGCAGCTCGCGCTGCAGCTCCTCGGCCACGCGCTTGATCAGGAAGTTGCCCATCGAGACGCCGCGCAGCCCCGGCTGGCAGTTGCTGATCGAGTAGAACGCCGCGACCTTGAACTGCTTCGGCGCGAGCGGCTCCGAGGCCTTGTCGATCAGCGGCGCGACCGCCGCCGGCATCTCGGGCAGCAGCCCCACCTCGACGAAGATCAGCGGCTCGCCCGGCAGCTGCGGGTGCACGAACGCGAAGCAGCGGCGATCGGGCTGCAGGCGCCGGCGCAGGTCGTCCCAGCCGTCGATCTGGTGCACCGCCTCGTGGCGGATCAGCTGCTCGAGCAGTTGCGCCGGCGAGTTCCAGTCGACCCGCACGAGCTGCAGGAAGCCCGGGTTGAACCAGCTCGACAGCAGGTGCCGGAAGTCGGCCTCGACGGCCTCGAGCTCGGGCCGCCGGCGCAACCGCTCGAGCAGCGCGCGGCGCATCGCGACGATGCCGGCGGTGCCGCCCGGCGAGCGGTTGATCCGGCGCAGCAGCTCCTGCCGCGGCGGCTCGGCCTCACGCGTCAGACGCAGCAGGTTCGGCGCGTTCGGCTCGTCGGCGTAGGCGCGCGCGCTGGCGAGCAGGGCGATCGGGTCGGGGCTGAAGTCGGTGGCCAGGCGCTCGAAGAACGTGGCGCGCGGCGCGTCGGGCAGCGCCTCGAAGCGCGCCAGGATGCGCCGCGCGATCGCCACGCTGTTGGCCTCGCCGCGCTCGGAGAGCAGGCGCCGGCAGTCGACCAGCAGCGCGCGCAGGTCGCGCTCGCCCTGCACCGAACGTGCCGCGTTCCTCAGCTCTTCGAGCATGCCTGGGTTTCCGTCCGCCGCGCCCGGCGCGCGGGTCTCGGGTCAGTTTACGACGCGTGTCAGGCGTCGAGCTTGGCGCCCGAGCTCTTCACGACCTCGGCCCAGCGCTTGGTCTCGGTGGCGACGAACGTGCCGAACGCGTCGCCGTACAGATTGGGCATCTCGGCGCCGATGCCGTTCCAGATCGACTGCAGTTCGGGCGTCGCGAACGCCTTGCGCATCTCGGCCTGCAGGTGCTCGACGATCTCGCGCGGCGTGCCCTTCGGCGCCCACAGGCCGTACCACGTCGCGACCTGATAGCTCGGCAGGCCGGCCTCGGCGGAGGTCGGCACGTCGGCGAAGCCGGGCGCCCGCTTGGTTGACGCGACCGCCAGCGCCTTGATGCGGCCGCTCTTGATATGTGTCGCCGACGAACCGAGACCGTCGAACATCATGTCGACCTGGCCGGCGATCAGGTCCTGCAGCGCCGGGCCTGCGCCGCGGTAGGGGATATGCGTGATGAAGGTCTTCGTCTGCAGCTTGAAGAGTTCGCCGGCGAGGTGGTGCGAGGTGCCATTGCCGGCCGAGGCGTAGTTGAGCTTGCCGGGGTTGCTGCGCAGGGTCGCGATCAGTCCCGTCAGGTCGGCCACCTGCACGCGCTGCGGGTTCACCACCACGACCTGCGGCACGCTCGCGATCAGGCCGACGGGGATGAAGTCGCTCTCGAGGTGGTAGTCGAGCTTCGGATACATCGACGGCGCGATCGCGTGGTGCACCGCACCCATGAAGAAGGTGTAGCCGTCGGGCGCGGCCTTCGCCGCGATACCGGCGCCGACCGTGCCGCCGGCCCCGCCGCGGTTGTCGATGACGATCTGCTTGCCGAGCGCCTTGGTCAGCTGCGCGCCGAGCGGGCGCGCGAACGCGTCGGTGCCGCCGCCGCTCGGGAACGGCACGATCACGGTGACCGGCCGGGCCGGCCAGGCCGACTGGGCGCGCGCCAGGCGCGGCAGCGCCAGCGGGCCGGCGAGCGCGAGGGCGCCGGCGGCGCCACCGAGAAGGCGGCGGCGGTTCGGGTCGGTGGACATTTACATCTCCTGCGGGCAAGTTGCTCAAGCATGAGCGCGGGCGCGCGCTTGGGGCAATGCGGTGAACCCCGAGTGGGACACCAGCGCTGCACGCGGGCGCAGACGCTACAGTCTCCGCAGACGCCACACCCGCATGCTCGCCGCCGATCACCTCCTGCCCGCCGACGCCGACGGCCTGCTCAAGCTCGCCGCGCAAAGCATGTTCGACACCTTCGCGAACACCGCGATGGGCATGTTCGTGATCGACCGCGAGCACCGCATCGTCTGGATCAGCGAGGGCTACAAGCAGTTCCTGCCGGCGCTCGAGCACGAGGAGGCCGACTTCGTCGGCCGGCGCGTCGAAGAGGTCGTGCCGAACACGCTGATGGCGCAGGTGATCGAGACCGGCCAGCCGATCCTCGTCGACTTGCTCAGCAACAAGGCCGGCACCTTTCTCGTCAGCCGGCTGCCGCTGCGCGACGCCGCCGGCCGCGTGATCGGCGCGATCGGCATGGTGCTGCTCGATCATCCCGAGACGACGATGCAGCCGCTGATCGCGAAGTTCGCGCGCCTCGAGCGCGAACTCGCGCAGGCGCGCGAGGAGCTCGCCGCACACCTGACACGCGAGCGCCGGCCGAAGCACTCGATCGCGCACTTCGTCGGCGCGAGCGCGGCCGCCGTCGAGCTCAAGCGCCAGGCGCGCCGCGTCGCGCCGACCGACAGCACCGTGCTGCTGCTCGGCGAGACCGGCACCGGCAAGGAGCTGCTCGCCCACGGCATCCACGCGGCGAGCCGGCGCGCCGCAAAGCCGTTCATCGCGGTCAACATCGCGGCGGTGCCCGAGACGCTGCTCGAGGCCGAGTTCTTCGGCGTCGCGCCGGGCGCGTACACCGGCGCCGAACGCAAGGGCCGCGACGGCAAGTTCAGAATAGCCGACGGCGGCACGCTCTTGCTCGACGAGATCGGCGACATGCCGCTCGCGCTGCAGAGCAAACTGCTGCGCGTGCTGCAGGAGCAGGAGGTCGAGCCGCTCGGCAGCAACCAGGTGCAGCGCATCGATGTGCGCATCATCGCGGCGACGAGCCGCGACCTGCCGGCGATGGTCGCGGCCGGCACCTTTCGCGCCGACCTGTTCTATCGCTTGAACGTGCTGCCGATCCGGCTGCCGACGCTGCGCGAGCGGCCCGCCGACATCGAGGCGCTGGCCGACACGCTGCTCGAAGACATCGCGCGCCGCACCGGCCTGCCGCACAAGCTGCTCTCGGCCGACGCGCTGGACGCGCTCGCGCGCCAGCGCTGGCCCGGCAACATCCGCGAGCTGCGCAACGCGCTCGAGCAGGCCAGCCTGATGACCGACGATATGCTGCTCACGGCCGCGCACTTCGGCGCGCTGGCTGACGACGAGGCGGCGAGCGCGGCAGCGGTTGCGGCGGTGCCGGCGATCGCTGCGCCCGACGCCCCCGGCCTCAAGCCGCTCGCCGAAGCGGTCGCCGAGCTCGAGGGCCGCGCGATCCGCGCCGCGATGCAGGCCACCGGCGGCAACAAGCTCGCCGCCTCGCGCCTGCTCGGCATCTCGCGCGCGACGCTCTACGAGAAGCTCGCGCTGGCTCAGCGCCCGCCGCTCTGAGAGCGCTGTGCTCGGGCGCGCGCGGTCGCCGCGCGCCAGCGCGAGACGAGGCCGATCGCGAGCAGCCCGCCGGCCAGCACCGCGTAGCTCGAGGGCTCGGGCAGCGCGGCGGCGAACACCACGTCGTGGCGACCCGGGTCGTCGACGCTGTCGAGCGTCGCGACCCGGTCGGCGCCCGGGCTCGAGCCCGACAGGCGGCTGTCGCGGGCGATCTCCCAGATCGCGATCGGGAGCGCGGCCTGCGCGGTCGAGCTGTTGAGCAGGTTGTGCTCGCCGAACAGCTTGGTGCTCAGCACGATGTCGACGACGGCCTTCGAGGCGCTCGCGAAACCGGCGAAGCCGATGTCGTCGGCGCGCGCCGGGGCCGCGCCGAGAAGGGCGGCGGCGAGGGCGATCGAGACGGTCGGGAAGCGGGGCATCGGGCACTCCTGGGTTGACGCCGACCCTCGCGATGGAACGCGATCGATCGATGGTCGAACGTTACGAGCGGCCGTCCCGCGGCGCATCCCGCGGTCGCGGGGGCGGGCCACACGTATCGGGTGCATCCGGTCGATCGCGCGTGACCGGCATCACGACCCGCGTGCGGCCATCCCCTGACCGGAATCCGGACACGCGACACCGCGGCTGACCGGCGACCGGTCACACCTCGCAGTGCACGAGAGCGCCGTAAGGCCCGAAGCGGCCCGATCGCTCCAACGCCTTACGGGTTACCACCAGCGCGGCGGCATGGCACGCGCGTTGCGATCTCACGGCCGCATCCGCGCGTTGCGCGCGGCGACGGGGGCGAATTCGATCCCCGCACTTCAGGAGACCGTGCATGTCCGTTCCCACGTTTGCCCGCCGCGCCGCCGTGGCCCTGGCCTGGCCAATGGTGCTCGCGTGCAGCGCCGCGCTGCCGGCGCTCGCCTGGGCCCAGGCCAAGAGCGAGATTCGCATCGCCCACGTCTACAGCAAGTCGGGCCCGCTCGAGGCTTACGGCAAGCAGACGCAGACCGGCCTGTTGATGGGCCTCGACT
This sequence comes from Burkholderiaceae bacterium, assembly GCA_035554275.1. GTDB lineage: Bacteria > Pseudomonadota > Gammaproteobacteria > Burkholderiales > Burkholderiaceae_C > LMDS01. The sequence continues at coordinate 982 of DATMIN010000594.1, read as the reverse complement.
ACGCGACCGGCGGCACGATGACGGTCGCCGGCAAGAAGATCATCGTGATCGAGAAGGACGACCAGGGCAAGCCCGACGTCGGCAAGAGCCTGCTCGCCACGGCCTACGGCGACGACAAGGCCGACCTCGCGGTCGGGCCGAGCTCGTCGGGCGTCGCGCTGGCGCTGCTGCCCGTGGCCGAGGAGTACAAGAAGATCCTGCTGGTCGAACCGGCCGTGGCCGATTCGATCACCGGCGACAAGTGGAACAAGTACATCTTCCGCACCGGCCGCAACAGCAGCCAGGACGCGATCAGCAACGCGGTCGCGCTCGACAAGCCGGGCACGACGATCGCCACCCTCGCGCAGGACTACGCGTTCGGCCGCGACGGTGTGAAGGCGTTCAAGGAGGCGGTGAAGAAGGCCAAGCTCGTCCACGAGGAATACCTGCCGCAGAACACGACCGACTTCACCGCCGGCGCGCAGCGCCTGATCGACGCGCTGAAGGGCCAGCCGGGCCGCAAGGTGATCTGGATTTTGTGGGCCGGCGCCGGCAACCCGTACAAGATCGCCGACCTCGACCTGAAGCGCTACGGCATCGAGATCGCGACCGGCGGCAACATCCTGCCGGCGATGGTGAACTTCAAGCAGTTCCCCGGTATGGAGGGCGCGACCTACTACTACTTCGGGTTGCCGAAGAACCCGGTCAACGAGTGGCTGGTCGCGAACCACTACACGAAGTTCAAGGCGCCGCCCGACTTCTTCACGGCCGGCGGCATGGCGGCCGGCATCGCGATCGTCGAGGCGCTGAAAAAGAGCGCCGGCGACGCGTCGAGCGAGAAGCTGATCAAGACGATGGAAGGCATGAGCTTCGAATCGCCGAAGGGCCGGATGACGTTCCGCAAGGAAGACCATCAGGCGCTGCAGAGCATGTACCACTTCAAGATCAAGGTCGACCCGGCGTTCGCCTGGGGCGTGCCCGAGCTGGTGCGCGAGATCAAGCC
>DATMIN010000593.1:0-15834 GCA_035554275.1 Burkholderiaceae bacterium | reverse complement strand
CATCACCACGACCCGGCGTACGCGAGCCTGGGCGCCTCGGGCGCGATCCTCGCGGTGCTGTTCGCGTCGATCCTGTACCACCCGTCGAGCTCGATCTTCGTGATGCCGGTGCCGGTGCCGATCCCGGCGCCGCTGTTCGCGCTCGGCTACCTCGCGTACAGCGTCTGGGCGGCACGCCAGCCGCGCGGCGGCGTCAACCACGACGCGCATCTCGGCGGCGCGGCCGCCGGCGTGCTGTTCGTCGCGCTCACCGACTGGCCGGCGCTGCTGCGCGCACTTCACTCGTTCGCGTCATGAGGCCACGGCGACACGCCTGCCACTGCATCCGGGTCGCGGCATGGACGACGCCGGTCATCGCGTAGTCTGCGTTGGTGACGCAGGCGTGTTCTTCGGCGGCGTCGCCGCGGGTAGCGAGCGCGGTCGGCGGCAGCGAACTGCAGCCCGTCGCCGCGATGATCGCGAGCACGGCGCCGAGTCGGGCGGTGTGGCGGTAAGTCATGAGATCTCCCGTGAGTGATTGAGGTGGGCCTGCCGATCGCAATCGGCCGGCTCCTGCCACCCAGACGGAATCGGCGCGGCGCGGCGGACACCTGCTATCCGGGGTTCCCGCCACCCCGCAATCGCTCTACGCTCCGGTCCGCGGTGCCGACTTGCGCGGCGCCGGGCCCGAAGAGCGCTTTCCATGGACCACCTCACACCCCTGATCCAGCATGCCGCCACCGGCGACAGCGACGCACGCGAGCGCCTGTTCGCCGCGGCCTACCCCGAACTGCGCAAGCTGGCACACGCGCGGCTGCGCGGCGCTGGGCACAACACCTATCTGGCCACCACCGCGCTCGTCCACGAGTCGTACCTCAAGCTGCTCGCCAGCCCGGCGTGGCGCGCCGAAGACCGCAGCGCCTTCTTCGCCTACGCATCGAACGTGATGCGCTCGGTGATCGTCGACGCGATTCGCGCGCGGCAGGCCGAACGGCGCGGCGGCGATCTGCAGCGCGTCACGCTGGACACCGGCGCCGCGGGCGAGCTGCCGGCGGGGGAGACGCAGGTGCTGCAGGTGCACCGGGCGCTGGAGGTTCTCGGGCGGGCCGAACCGCGCCTTGCCCAGGTCGCCGAGATGCGCTACTTTGGCGGCTATGCCGACACGGAGATCGCGCAGGCCTTCGGCGTGAGCACGCGCACGGTGCGGCGCGACTGGGACAAGGCCCGCACGCTGCTGCTGGCGCTGCTGGCGTGAATGTCCGCGGCGCCGAGCGCACGACGTCTGCGCTGCCAATGGCGCACGCGTTCACCCCCATGACGCCCGACACCACCGACCTCTCCGCGATCAGCCGGCTGCTCGACCAGGCCCTCGACCTTCCACCCGCCGATCGGGAACGCTGGCTGGCCGCGCTCGACCCGGCCGATCGGCCGCTGGCACCGCGCTTGCGCGCGCTGCTCGCCGCGCGCGATCGCCTCGACTCGGGCTTCCTCGGCGCCCTGCCGGACCTGGCCGATGTGGCGTCCGATCCGGGCGAGTTCGCTACCGCGAGCGAACGCATCGGGCCGTATCGCCTGTTGCGTGAAATCGGGCGCGGCGGCATGGGCACGGTCTGGCTGGCCGAGCGCGTCGACGGCGCCTTTCGGCGCCAGGTCGCGCTCAAGCTGCCGCGGCTGGCCTGGGGCAAGGGGCTCGCCGCGCGCATGGCGCGCGAACGCGAGATCGGCGCGCGGCTCGAGCATCCGGGCATCGCGCGCCTCTACGACGCCGGCGTCGACGAGCGGGGTCGCCCCTATCTGGCCTTTGAACACATCGTCGGCGTGCCGATCGACCAGTGGTGCCGCGAGCAGAAACTGTCGGTGCGACAGAAGCTGGCGCTGGTATTGCAGGTCGCGCGCGCCGTCACCTATGCGCACGGCCGACTGGTCGTGCACCGTGACCTGAAGCCGTCGAACGTCCTGGTCTCGTCCGACGGGCAGGCGCATCTGCTCGACTTCGGCATCGCGAAACTGCTCGGCGATGCCGCGGGCGACGAGACCGGCCTGACCCGAGAACAAGGCCGCGTGCTGACCCCCGAGTTCGCGTCGCCCGAGCAGTTGCGCGGCGCGCCGATCACGGTGCAGTCCGATGTCTATGGCCTGGGCGTGCTGACCTGGTGGCTGATGACGGGACGGACCCCGCACCGGGCGAAGCGCCCGACCATCGCCGCGCTCGAAGAAGCGATCCTCGAAGCCGAGCCGCCGCCGGCGAGCAGCACCGTCAGCGATGCGGCCACCGCGCGCGCGCTGCGCGGGAATCTCGACGCCATCCTCGCCAAGGCGCTGCGGCGCGACCCGGCCCAACGCTACGCCAGCGCCGATGCGTTCGCCGGCGACATCGCTCGCCACCTCGGCGGCGAGCGGGTGCTTGCGCAGCCCGACCGCATCGGCGACCGGCTCGCCCGGTGGCTGCGCCGGCATCGCGTCGCGGCCGCATCCGGCGCCGCGGTGCTGCTGGCCATCGCGCTCGGCGGCACGATCGCGGTCGTCCAGTTCGATCGTGCCGCGCGGGCGAGTGCGCGGGAGCACGAGGTCAAGTCGTTCGTCGCGGACCTGTTCCGCGCCAGCGGCGCGGCCAGCGCCGCGTCGGCGCCGCGGCCGCTGATGCAGGACAGCGCCCGCCAGATCGAGCAACGCTTCGCCGGCCAGCCGGCGCTGCAGGCCGAGCTCTACGGCATCGTCAGCAGCGCCTACGCCGACATGTGCGCCTACCGGCTCGCCGGCGAGTTCGCGACCCACCGCATCCGCGCGCTGGAACGGGCCGGCGCCGAGCCGACCGTGCTGGCGCGCGCGCACCTGACCCTGGCGCAGGCGCTCTACGACGAGAGCCGCCCCGACGAGGCGCGCGCCGAGGCGCTCGTGGCGCTGCCCGCCGGGCCGCGCGCCGACACCTGGCTGCTGCTGGCGCAGATCGAACTCGCCCGCGGCGACCTGGATGCAGCGACCCGCGCGCTCGACCGGGCCGAGGCGTTGCTCGGCGCCGTTGGCGAGGCGTCTGTGCCGCGGGCCTGGCTGCTCTACGAACGTGGCCAGATTGCCGGACACCGCAACGAGTTCGATCGCGGCCTGGCGCTGAGCCTGCAAGGTGTCGAGACCGCGCTGCGTGCCGAGGGCCCGCTGTCGCGCGCGGCCATCGTGATGCGCCTGTGGATGGCCAACGGCCTGGCGGTCCACCGCCGGCCGGCGCTGACAAAGGAGCTCTTCGACGCAGCGATCACGGCGATGCACCAGCTCGGTGGCGTAGCCACCGTGCGCGCCGCGCTCGAGGAGGCGCGCCATGCCACGCGGCTGCGCACTACCTTCAGCCAGATCACGCGCGCCGAGGCGCAAGCCACGCTCGAGCGCAGCCGGGCCGAGCTGGCGACGACCTCGTTGCCGATCCCCGACTGGTACTTGGCGCAGATCGACTTCTGGCGCGGCCGCGTGCTGGCGCAGGACGGGCGCTACGCCGAGGCCCTGGCGTTGATGGAGCCCGCGACCGAGCCGCTGCGGCTCGCGCTGCCCGGCAACAACGAGCGGCGCCTGGTCGCCCAGGCGTTCGGGCGGGTGCTGATGGCGGTCGGGCGCCACGAAGAAGCCGACCGCTGGCTGCGCGAGGAGCTGGCGCTGCAGAGCGCGTCGACACGCAACCACCCGCTCGTCGTGTTCGCCTACAACGCGATCGCGACCAACCGGATGATGGCCGGCCGCTACGACGACGCCGTCGCCGTGCTCGACAGCGCGCCCCCGATCGGCGTCTCGCCCAGCAGCCCGGTCCGGCGCGCCTTCAGCATGTACCTCGACTGGACCCGCGGCGAGATCGAGCTGGCGCGCGGCAACGCCGCCAAGGCGGCGCGGATGCTCGAGCGCGAGGCGCCGCCCGACAACGACCTCGACCTCAACAAGCAGCGCTTCCGCACGGCCTTCGGCGAGGCGCTGTGCGCGATCGGCCGCCAGCGCGAAGGCCGCGGCATGCTCGAATCGGTGCTGCGCGAACGCCTCGACGACGCGCTCTCGGAGGCGGCGCCGGAGGCGGGACGCCTGTTCGCGCTCATCGGCACGTGCGCCCTCGCCGCTGGCGATCGCGCGACGGCAGCGCGCGAGGCGGCCCGGGCGCGCCAGGCGTTCGATCGGCAGCCCGGCGTCAGCCCGTACTTCAAGCGGCCCGTCGAGGCGCTCGACGCGCAACTGGGCGGCACGCAACGCCGCGCCGGCTGAGCGGCATGCGCCGGCCGCAGCGTCGCCCGCGCACCGGTCAGACCCGCGCCAGCGTGCGCTTGCCCGGCACGCCGAGCCGCTCGGCCGAGACGTACTGCTGGCGGTAGATCTCGAACGGCAGGCTGTCGTTGGCCTCGATCCGCTTCTGCTCGTCGACCGAGACGCGCCAGGCCTCGACGAAGCGCGCGCGCCGCGTCTCGCCGAACGGCAACGCGAGCAGCGCGTTGCGGGTCTGCGCCGACTGCGCGCGCACGAAGCGGGTGTAGGAGTTGCCGAAGTCGCTCGCCATCGTCGCGAGCACGCGCGCCGACGGCGCGGTGTCGAAGTTGCGCAGCGTCGCCTGCGCGGCGCCGAGCGCGTCGCGGTAGGCACTGCCGGCGTCGAGCGCGTCGAGGCGCTGCGCGATCGGCTCGAGCGCGCCCAACAGTTCGCCGCCCCAGTCGACCAGCGTTACCGCGTCGTCGCCGCGCTCCAGGCGCAGGCCGGGCTCGCGCCCACGCGCGGCGACGCGCTGCTGGTTGCGCGCCAGCGCGCCGATCTCGGCCGGCGTGTCGGGCGGGCTGTCGGCGAGCAGGCAGTGCAGCAGGAACAGGTCGAGCACGCGCATCGTCGGCGCGCCGATGCCCACCGGCTCGAACGGGTCGAGGTCCATGCAGCGCACCTCGACGTACTCGACGCCGCGCTCGCGCAGCGCGTGCAGCGGGCGCTCGCCGGGGAAGATCACGCGCTTCGGGCGGATCGTGCCGTAGAACTCGTTCTCGATCTGCAGCAGGCTGGTGGCGAGCTGGTTGTAGTCGCCGCCCGGGTTGCGGATGCCGACGGTCTCGTACGGCGGGTAAGGCCGCGTCAGCGCGTCTTGCAGCGAGGCGGCGTAGCGCTCGAGGTTGTTGTAGCTGACCGAGAGCGAGGCCTGCGCGTCGCTCTGGTAGCCCAGCCGCCCCATCCGCAGCGAGGTCGCGTGCGGCAGATGCAGCGTGTGATCGGCCAGCGGCTGGAGCTCGTGCTCGCGGCCGGCGACGAAGCTCGAACACAAGGCCGGCGACGCGCCGTACAGCGCCAGCAGCAGGAACGAATGGCGCCGGAAGTTGCGGATCAGCGCGAAATACTCTTCGGTCGAGACGCCCGGCATCGACCAGTTGTAGTGGATGCCCGAGATCGTCTGCATGCGCCGCCCGTAGCGGTGGCTCAAGCCCACGCGGTACACGCTCTTCGCGCGGCCGACGTTCGAGGTGCCGTAGCGGCCGATCGGAATGTTCTCGTCGGTCGGCAGCCCGCACGGCATGCTCGAGACCCACAGGACCTCGTCGCCGAGTTCGCGCAGCGCGCGGTAGGTGAACTGGTGGATCTCGGTCAGCTCGTCGAGGCAGGCCTGCGCGCTGGCGTGCACGCCGGTCACGAACTCGAGCTGCGATTCGCTGAAATCGGTGGTGATGTGCGGGTGCGTCAGCGCCGAGCCGAGCGCGGCCGGGTGCGGGGTCAACGCCAAGGCGCCATCGGGGTTGGCGCGCAGGCTTTCCTTCTCCACGCCGCGGCGCATCCCGCGCAGCCTCGTGTCGGGCAGTTGGCGCAGGCGTTGGTTCACACCGCTCATGCGGCCTCTCCTCGGGTCTGATTCTGCCGCGCACGGTAACAGACCTCGAATAGGCCTGCCGGCGCGGGGAAGTGGCGCGCCCGATGGACAGAACGGCCGCGCCGCGCCAGCATCCGTGCGTTCCTCACTCGCCCACGCGGAGACCCTCATGTTCCAACCCGATCTGATGGCCGGCCAGCGCATCCTCGTCACCGGCGGCGGCACGGGCCTGGGCCGGGCGATGGCCGAGCGCTTTCTCGGCCTCGGCGCCGACGTGGCGATCTGCGGCCGGCGCCAGGCGGTCTGCGACGACACCGCGGCCGCGTGGCGCGTGCAATTCCCCGGCCGGCGCATCGACACCTTCGGCGTCGACATCCGCGTCGCCGCCGCGGTCGAAGAGATGGTCGAGAGCCTGTGGCAGTCGGGCGGGCTCACGGGCCTGGTCAACAACGCGGCCGGCAACTTCATCTCGCCGACCGAGGCGCTGTCGTCGCGCGCCTTCGACGCGGTCGCGAACATCGTCTTCCACGGCACCTTCTACGTCACGCAGGCGGTCGGCAAGCGCTGGGTCGCCGACGCCAAGGCCGGCGGCTGGAAGGCCGGCGATGCGCTGCGCAGCGTGATGAGCATCGTCGTCACCTGGGTCGACAACGGCAGCCCGTACGTCGTGCCGTCGGCGATGAGCAAGGCCGGCATCGACGTGATGACGAAGTCGCTCGCGGTCGAGTGGGCGAAGTTCGGCGTGCGCCTGAACGCGGTGGCGCCGGGCGAGATCCCGACCGAGGGCATGAGCAAGCGGCTGAACCCGGGCGAGCAGCCCGGCGAGCGCAGCATCCGCCACAACCCGATGGCGCGCACCGGGCTGATGAGCGAGCTGCAGAACCTGGCCGCGTTTCTGATGGCGCGCGGCCAGTGCGACTGGCTCACCGGCCAGACGATCGCGATGGACGGTGGCAACGCACTCGCCACCGGCGGCAACTTCTACGAGTTGCGCTCGTGGAGCGATGCCGACTGGCAGGCCGCGCGCGAGCGCATCGAGGCGCAGAACGCGAAGGACCGGACGCAGCGCTGAGCCGCGCCCCTCAATTCTGACGAGGCGCGTGCTTGTGAAGCGCCGCCGGCTCGCTCAGAATCCGCCGACCCCATCGCAGCAAGCGCGTTGACTTGCCCGCCGGCACGCCGGCGCCTTGCCGGAGGTCCGCGTGGCCGCTCCCGACGCCCCTCGTTCGCTGCCCCGCGCCGAACGCCTGCCCACGCTCGACATCCTGCGCGGCTTCGCGCTGATGGGCATCCTGATCATGAACATGCCGGGCTTCAACAGCTCGTTCTTCGCCGAGGGCGACGGCTCGCACCTGTGGCCCGGCGCGATCGACCAGGGCGCCGAGATGCTGCGCGAGGCGCTGTTCTCGGGCAAGTTCAACAGCATGTTCAGCATGCTGTTCGGCATCGGCTTCACGATCCAGTTCGGCCGCATGGCCGAGCGCGACCCGGCCCACGCCACCCGCATCTACCTGCGCCGGCTCGGGGTGCTGGCGGTGCTCGGCGTGCTGCACGCCTGGGTGTTCTGGCCCGGCGACGTGCTGCACACCTACGCGATCCTGGGGCTGCTGCTGGTGCTGGGGCTGCGCCGCGTCAGCGACCGCGGGATCATGCTGCTGATCGCCGCGTGCATCGTCTACCCGGCGCTCTCGGGCCTGTTGCGGGTGGCGCTGTTCACGCCCGAGCTGACGGCCGAGCGGGTCCAGATCGCGAAGGCCTTCGAGGCCAGCAACAACGCCGCGTTCGGCCACGGCGGCTTCCTCGCGATGGTGCGCGAGAACACCCGCGTGATGAACTTCTTCTACGACAACTGGCTCAGCCTGTGGGGCACCGTCGGCTGGTGGGTGATGATGAGCCTGACGATGCTGATCGGCCTGCTCGCCGGGCGCCGCCGCTGGGTCCAGCGCGCCACCGAGCTGATGCCGCAGATCCGCCGCCTGACATGGTGGGCGCTGTTCGTCGGGCTGGCCTGCGGCGTCGCGTTCACGACGATCTTCGAGCTCAACCGCGCGCCCGGCCCGTCGCCGATCAAGGTGCTCGGCGGCGTGTGCTACAGCCTGTCGCGGCTCGGCCTGATGATCTTCTACGTGCTGGTGATCGTGCGGCTCGCGCAGCGCGCCGACTGGCGCCGCCGCCTCGCGCCGCTCGCCACCGCCGGCCGCATGCCGCTGACCAACTACCTGCTGCAGACCGCGATCTGCCTGACGCTGTTCCAGTCGTGGGGCTTCGGCCTGTGGATGAAGGTCGGCCCGGCGCTGAGCCTGGTGCTCGCGCTGGCGATCTTCTGGCTCGTGCAGGTGCCGCTGAGCGCGTGGTGGCTGGCGCGCCACGAGCGCGGGCCGATGGAGGCGCTGTGGGCGCGGCTGACCTATGGCCCCCGCGGCGACACGGCCGCGGCGCCGCTGCCCGCCGCCGCGGCCGGCCCGCACTGAAGGGCCGCCCCGGCTGTCAGCGCCTCTTCGCCGCGGTTTCGGCGCGCAGCCGCTCTTCCTGCGCCTGCAGCTCGGGCGTGAACTCGGCACCGAAGTCGGCCGCCTCGAACAGCGGGCGGATCTCGATCTCGGAGTCGCCCTCCATCGGGTTCGGGCAGCGCCTGACCCACTCGACCGCCTCCTCGATCGACTTCACCTGCCAGAGCCAGAAGCCGGCGACGACCTCGTTCGTCTGCGCGAACGGCCCGTCGACGACGCTGCGCTTGGCGCCTGAGAAGCGCACGCGCTTGCCCTTTGCGCTCGGGTGCAAGCCTTCGCCGGCGAGCATCACGCCGGCCTTGACCAGCTCCTCGTTGAAATGGCCCATCGCCGTGAGCAGATCGGTACTCGGCATCTTGCCGGCCTCGGACTCTTTCGTCGCCTTCACCATCACCATCACACGCATCGTCGTTCTCCTGAGGTCGGTTTGTCGGAGCCGCCGGGCACCGGGGTTCCGGATGCTATCGGGCGCCCTGACACCACGACGAACGGGGGTCGGCGGAATCGACCGCTGCGTTCGCGCCTACAGCGTTCGACGGAACCTGCCGACACCGGCCGGGCGCCGGGCGAGCGACGATCAGGTCCCAGCGGAAGCCTCGCGCCGCGTCCCGACCAAGGATCAGACCATGAGCGAACTGCCCAACCCCCTCTTCGATGTCGACCACGGCAACATCGTCGATCGCGCGTCGGATTCGGCCGATCGGCTGCTCGAGTCGACGCGCCAGACCGCGAGTTCGGCGATCGACAGCGTCGCCGCCAAGGTGCACGCGGTGCGCGACCGCGCCTCGCCGGCGCTCGACCGGCTCACGTCGCCGGTCGACACGATCGTGCGGCGCACCCACGAGGCGCCGATTACATCGCTGATGGTGGCCGCGGCCACCGGCGCGGTGTTGATGCTGCTGATCGGGCTGGTGCGGCGTTGATGCCGGAGCGCTAGCGTGCCCGCACCCGCCCCTTGATCGCGTTGGCGCGCGCGCCGTAGCTGATGCGCCCGTCGGCGCCGGCGGGCAGCCGCGCGCGCAGGCGCCGCTGCAGCTCGGCCACGTCATCGGCCGGCATCGAGGCGATCTTCGGCGCGATGCGCGGGCCGGTCAGCGCGATGCGCCAGAACTGGTCGAACGAGCCGAAGCTGCGCTCGACCGCGATCTCGCGCGTCTCGATCTCGACCAGGCCGGCACCGGCCCACAGCGCGCGCAAATTCTCGATGCGTGCGGCCTCGACGCTCGGCGGCCACAGCGGCGGCGCGCCGAGCGCGGCCATCTCCTGCTGCATCGCGGCGAACGGGAAGCCGCCGCCAACGATGTCCCACGCGTAGGTCGAGACGCTGCCGCCCGGCCGCACCACGCGCGCCATCTCGGCCACGCCCTGCGCCGGCTCGGGCACGAAGAAGATCACGAGCGCCATCACCGCGGCGTCGAACGACGCGTCGGCATACGGCAGCGCCGCGGCGTCGCCGAGGTCGAAGCGCGCCGCGCGGCCGGCCAGCCGCGGGCGCGCGAACGCGAGCTGGCCTTCCGACGGATCGATGCCCACCACCTCGCTCGGCGCACAGTGCTCGAACAGCATCTCGGTGAACGCGCCGTTGCCGCAGCCCACGTCGCACCAGCGCGCACCGGCGGCCGGCGCGAGCCAAGGCAGGAAGACCTCGCCGGCCAGCCGGCTCCACACGCCCATGAAGCCCTCGTAGGCGGCGCCGTCGTCGAAGCGGATGCGGGGGTCGTCGGGGTTCATCGCTGTCCTCGGCTGATCAGGGGGTCGGTGGCGCGGCCGGCACCGGCGGCGGAAGGGTGCCGCATTCCTCGAACACGCGCACGGTGCAGGTCGCGCAGAGGCGCCGGTCGAGGCGCTCGAAGATCGTCGCGATCGCGATCCGCTTGGTCGGGAAGATGTGGTCGGCGCCGAGCTCTTCGATGTAGCCGATGCGCTTCCACAGCTCGAGCACCGGCGGGCGCGGGCGGTGGAAGTACAGGTCGCCGCCGGCGGCGCGGCGCGTCGCCATCTCGCTGCGCCACAGCTCGGCCGCGGGCACGTCGATGAAGTTCATGCTCTTGGCCATCACAAGCAGATGCTTCGCCGCATCGGGCACGGCGCGCATTGCGCGCAGCTGCTCGGCCACGTGCGGCACCGCGCCGAAGTAGACCTCGCCTTCCATCCGCACCATCTTCAGCTGCGGGCACTCGGGCAGCGGCGCGCTCACGTCGGCGCGCACGACGAACGGCCGGTCGTGCCCGGTGGCGTCGAAGCCCATCACGCGCATGAAGGGCTTCGAGGTGCGGTACAGGAACGTCACGAGCGACAGGATCGTGCCGAGCAGGATCGCCATCTCGATGCGGATCGTCACGGTCGCCAGCGCGGTGGCGAGCGCGATCGCGAAGTCCTGCCGGCTGTGGCGCCACAGCACGCGCCAGCCGGGGATGTCGAACAGCGACCACGCGATCACCAGCAGCAGCGCCGCGATCGCCGGCAGCGCGATCAGCGCCAGCAGCGGCGCGGTGAACGCGATCAGCAGCAGCAGCCAGCCCGAGGCGAACACCGCCGCCAGCGGCGTGCGCGCGCCGGCTTCGTAGTTCGGCAGCGAGCGGTTCAGCGAGCCGCACGACACGTACGACGAGAAGAAGCCGCCGACCAGGTTCGACAAGCCCTGGCCGCGAAACTCGCGGTTCGTGTCGATCACCTGGCCCGAACGCGCGGCCACGGTCTTGGCGATCGAGACCGACTGGCCGAGCGCGACGATCGTCAGCGCGAACGCGATCGAGAGCAGCTCGGGCACATCGCCGAGCGCCACCGTCGGCCAGCGAAAGCGCGGCACGATCGGCGGGATCGCGCCGACCACCGCGACGCCGGCGCCCGGCGCCGCACCGGTGCCGTTCAGCGCCGCGGCCAGCGCGCTGCCCGCCGCCAGCGCGATCAGCAGGTGCGGCCAGCGCGGCAGCACGCGGCGCCCCACCAGCACGACCGCGAGCGTCAGCGCACCCACGCCGAGCGCCGCCGGATTCGCGCTGGCAAGGCTCTCGGCGAGGTACACCAGCAGCGCGCCGGTGCCGTGCGCGGCCGGCCCGGGCAGGCCGAGCAGATCGGTCAGCGCGTGCAGCACGATCAGCGCCGCCGCGCCGGTCATGAAGCCGCGCAGCGCCGACGGCGAGATGAAGTTCGCGACCGCACCGAGCCGCAGCGCGCCGATCAGCCACTGCATCGCGCCGACCAGCACCGTGACCGCGAGCACGAGCTGGATGTACGCCGGCGAGCCGACCGCCGCGAGCGGCGCGAGCGTGGCGAAGAGCGCGAGCGAGTTGGCGTTGGTCGGCCCCGAGACGACGTGCCGGCTCGAGCCGAACAGCGCCGCGACGACGCACGGCACGATCGCGGTGTACAGCCCGTACTCGGGCGGCAGCCCGGCCAGCGTCGCGAACGCGAACGCCTGCGGCAGCACCAGCAGGGCGCCCAGCACGCCGGCGACGAGATCGGCACGCAGCGTGCGCCGGTCGACCTGCCCGACCCAGGGGCCGAACACGCGCATCAGGGGCCGGGGACTCACTGGAGTAGCTTCGTGCTGCGCACTGCGGTGGATTCGCCCGAGGCCCCAAAGGGGCCCCTTCGTGGCCCTTGGCGGCCGGGCGGGCTCATGAAGCCCGATTGTGACGGTGCGGCCGCGGCTCGCGTAGCATCGCTCGGATGCAGCGCCGCCCCTCTTCTGCCGGCACCGACGCGCGCGCCGGGCCGCATGCCGCGGCGCTCGCGCAATACCGGCGCCGCGCCGCGGTCTACGACCTCGAACTCGCCGCGTTCGAGCCGATCCGGCGCCGCGCGATCGAGGCGCTCGCGCCGCAGCCCGGCGACGTGGTGCTCGACGTCGGCTGCGGCACCGGCCTGAGCTTCGCGGCGCTGCGCGCGGCGGTCGGCAGCGAGGGCCGCGTGATCGGCATCGAGCAGAGCGCCGAGATGGTCGCGCAGGCGCGCGAGCGGGTGCGCGCGAACGGCTGGAGCAACGTCACGCTGATCGAGGCGACGACGAGCGAGGCGCCGATCGGCCTCGCCGCCGACGCCGCGCTGCTGCACTTCACGCACGACATCCTGCGCGAGCCGCCGGCGCTCGCCCACCTGATGCGCCACCTGCGGCCCGGCGCGCGCGTCACCGCGGCCGGGCTGCAGTGGGCCGGCGCGGTGCTGTGGCCGATCAATCTGTTCGTGCTCGGCGCGGCGCTGCATTCGGTGTCGTCGCTCGAGGGCCTCGACCGGCCGTGGAGCCGACTGGCCGCGCTGACCGAGCGCCACCGCGTCGATGCGCTGCTCGGCGGCAGCGTGTTCGTGTTCAGCGCCGTGGTGCCTGCGCACGCGTGACGAGGGTGCGAGGATATCCATCGATGAAGATCCGCGAGATCGCCACCGGCCTGCAGTTCCCCGAAGGCCCGATCGCGATGGACGATGGCTCGGTGCTGCTGGTCGAGATCGCGCGCGGCACGCTCAGCCGCGTCACGCCCGACGGCCGCGTGCACGTCGTTGCCGATCTGGGCGGCGGCCCGAACGGCGCCGCGATCGGGCCCGACGGCGCGGTCTACGTCTGCAACAACGGCGGCTTCCGCTGGGCCACCGAGAGCGACGGCACGCACCGCCCGATCGGCCAGGCCGCCGACTACTCGGGCGGCCGGATCGAGCGCGTCGATCTCGCGACCGGCCGCTTCGAGCGGCTGTACGACACGGTCGAGGGCCTGGCCTTGCGCGGCCCGAACGACATCGTGTTCGACGCGCACGGCGGCTTCTACTTCACCGATCTCGGCAAGGTGCGCGACACCGAGCTCGACCGCGGCGGCGTGTTCTACGGCCGGCCCGACGGCCGCGACGTGCACGTGATCGCGCGCCCGGTGATGACGCCGAACGGCATCGGCCTCGCGCCCGACGGCCACACGCTCTACTACGCCGAGACCGAGGGCGCGCGCGTCTGGGCCTTCGACATCGAGGCGCCCGGCCGCGTCAAGAAAGACGGCTGGCCCTCGCCGCACGGCGGCCGCATGCTGGCCGCGTCGCCCGGCGACCACTGGCAGCGCTTCGACTCGATGGCGCTCGACTCTTTCGGCAACCTGTGCGTGGCCACGCTGATGCACGGCGGCATCACGATCGTCTCGCCCGACGGCCGCAAGACGCACCACGTGCCGCTGCCCGATCGCTACACGACCAACCTCTGCTTCGGCGGCAAGGACCGGCGCACCGCGTACGTGACCCTCTCGGGCAGCGGCCGGCTGGTCGCGATCGACGACTGGCCGACGCCCGGCCTGGCATTGAACTACGAGGCTTGACCCTCAGCCGGCAAGCGACTCGACCGCGTAGGCCGGGCCGCGCAGTCCGAAGCGCCGCGCTCAGCGCGCGGTCGATGCAGCCGCTTCGGCCTGGCGCTTCTTCTCGCGCAGCTGCTCGAGCTGCTCGTCCTCGCGCCGGCGGCGCTCGTCGAGCTCGCGCTGCGCCTGCTGGTGGCGTTGCTCCTCGAGTTCGGCCGGCGTCGGCTCGGTGTCGACGCTCAGCGACATGAAGGCCGACGGCGGCGGCTCGCCGCGCGGGCTCTTCAGCTTGATGTTCAGGCGCAGCTCGTTGGCCGAATCGGCATTGCGCAGCGCCTCGTCGAAGCTGATCAGGCCGTCGTTGTAGAGCTCGAACAGGGCCCAGTCGAAGGTGCGCATGCCGAGCTCGCGCGAGCGCGACATGATCGCCTTGATCTCGTGGAACTCGCCCTGGAAGATGCGCTCGGCGATGATCGGCGTGTTCAGCAGGATCTCGATCGCGGCGGCGCGGCCCTTGCCGTCCTCGCGCCGCACCAGGCGCTGCGAGACGATCGCGCGCAGGTTCGCCGACAGATCCATCAGCAGCTGGTTGCGGCGCTCTTCGGGGAAGAAGTTGATGATGCGCTCGATCGTCTGGCTCGCGCTGTTGGCATGCAGCGTGCCCAGGCACAGATGCCCGGTCTCGGCGAACGCGATCGCGTGCTCCATCGTCTCGGGGTCGCGGATCTCGCCGATCAGGATCACGTCGGGCGCCTGGCGCAGCGTGTTCTTCAGCGCATGGCGCCACGACAGCGTGTCGATGCCGACCTCCCGGTGCGTGACCAGCGACTTCTGCGACGGGTGCACGTACTCGACCGGGTCTTCGACCGTGATGATGTGGCCGGCCGAGGTGCGGTTGCGGTGGTCGATCATCGCCGCCAGCGAGGTCGACTTGCCCGAGCCCGTGGCGCCGACCACCAGCACCAGGCCGCGCTTGGCCATCACGACTTCCTTGAGCACCGCGGGCAGGCCGAGCTTGTCGAAGTTCGGGATCTCCGAGGCGATCGTGCGGATCACCATGCTGACGCAGCGCTGCTGCACGTAGACGTTGACGCGAAAGCGCGAGATCCCGGGGATCGAGATCGCGAAATTGCACTCCATCTCGCGCGCGAATTCCTCGCGCTGGGCCTCGTTCATCATCGCGTGCGCGAGCATCCGCGCGGTTTCGGCGCCGAGCTTTTGCGCCGTCAGCGGCTGCATGCTGCCGTTGGACTTCATGCTCGGCGGGAAGTCGCAGGCGATGAACAGGTCGGAGCCGCCGGCCTGGCTCATCGCGGCCAGCAACTTGTGCATGTAGGCACGGGCTTGTTCTTCGGTCAGGGCGGCCATCACATTCCAAAATGGGGACTTGCCGCGAGCATGCCCGCGCGCGGCCTGCCTCGCTGCGCGCAGAAGCGGCCGGAATTCCCCGCTGTTCCGGCGCTGCTACGCTCGCGCGCATGCCCACCTGCATCGCCTTCCTGCGCGCCGTCAACGTCGGCGGGCGCACTGTGAAGATGGATCTGCTGCGCGCCGAGTTCGAGGCGCTGGGCCTGGCCGAGGTGCGCAGCTTCATCGCCAGCGGCAACGTCGTGTTCACGACCCGCGCGCGCGATCTCGCCGCGCTCGAGCGCCGCATCGAGCAGCGCCTGCACGCGGCCTTCGGCTTCGAGATCGAGACCTTCGTGCGCACCCGCGCCGAGCTCGCCGCGATCGTCGCGCACCCGGCGTTCGACGCCGCCGAGGCCGCCGCGGCCGCGACCCACGTGATCGGCTTCATCGGCACGGCGCCGGGGGCGGAAGCGCTGAGCGCCGTCGCCGCGTTCACGACCGCGCACGACCGCTTCCACCTGCACGAGCGCGAGCTGCACTGGCTGTCGGCGCTGCGCCAGAGCGACTCGACCTTCAGCAACGCGGCGTTCGAGCGCGCGCTGCGCACGCGCGCGACGTTCCGCAGCATCACGACGCTGCGCAAGCTGCTCGCGACGCTGCCCGACGCCTGATGAGCGCGCCGCGCCTGGCACCGCGCCGCGGCGCGCTCGCGCTCGCCGCGGTGGTGGCGCTGCATGTGGCGCTGTGGTTCGTGGTGCGCGCGCCGATGCGGCCGGCGACAGCCGGTGCAGCGCGCCTGTCGGTGCGCGTACTGCCCGCGCCGCGGCCGATGGCCGAGGCACAACGGGCCGAGGCGCAGCAACGCGACGCCGCCGCGACGCGCGCCACGGCACGGCCGCGCGACAGCGCCGAGCCGCCGGTG
>DATMIN010000592.1:0-7689 GCA_035554275.1 Burkholderiaceae bacterium | reverse complement strand
GCGAGCTCTCGCTGATGAAGAGCGGCGCGAATCTGGTCGGCATGCTGAACCCGTTCGACAGCGACGGGCTGCACCGGCTGGCCGGCGCCGGCATCACCGCGTTCGCGCTCGAGGCCGCGCCGCGCACGACGCGCGCGCAGAGCATGGATGTGCTGAGCTCGCAGGCCAACATCGCCGGCTACAAGGCGGTAATGATCGCGGCCACGATCTACCAGCGCTTCTTCCCGATGCTGATGACGGCGGCGGGCACCGTGAAGGCGGCGCGCGTCGTGATCCTGGGCGTCGGCGTCGCCGGGCTGCAGGCGATCGCGACCGCGAAGCGGCTGGGCGCGGTGATCGAGGCCAGCGACGTGCGGCCGAGCGTGAAGGAGCAGGTCGAGTCGCTCGGCGCCAAGTTCATCGACGTGTCGTACGACACGCCGGAGGAGAAGGAGGCGGCCGAGGGCGTCGGCGGCTACGCCAAGCCGATGCCGCCGAGCTGGCTCGAGCGCCAGAAGGCCGAGGTCGCCAAGCGCATCGCCGCGGCCGACGTGGTGATCACGACCGCCTTGATCCCGGGCCGGCCCGCGCCGGTGCTGGTGACCGAAGAGATGGTGAAGTCGATGAAGCCGGGCAGCGTGATCGTCGACCTGGCGGCAGCCAACGGCGGCAACTGCCCGCTCACCGAGGCCGGCAAGACCGTCGTGAAGCACGGCGTCACGCTGGTCGGCGAGACCAACCTGCCCGCACTGGTGGCCGCCGACGCGAGCGCGCTGTACGCGCGCAACGTGCTCGACTTCCTCAAGCTCGTGCTGACCAAAGAAGGCACGTTCCAGATCCCCGCCGACGACGACATCGTGGCGGCCTGCCTGATGACGCAGTCTGGTGAAGTGAAAAGAAAGTAAGCCCGCCATGGAACACGAAATCGTCTCCCACACCGTCACCAACCTGATCATCTTCGTGCTCGCGATCTACGTCGGCTACCACGTCGTCTGGACGGTCACACCCGCGCTGCACACGCCGCTGATGGCAGTGACGAACGCGATCTCGGCGATCGTGATCGTCGGCGCGATGCTCGCCGCGGCGCTCACCGAGGGGCCGGTCGGCAAGGTGATGGGCGTGCTCGCGGTCGCGCTCGCGGCGGTCAACATCTTCGGCGGCTTCCTCGTGACGCGGAGGATGCTCGAGATGTTCCGCAAGAAGGAGAAGAAGGCGCCGGCCGCGCCGGCCGAGGAGGTCAAGTGAGCCTCGACCTCGTCACGCTGCTGTACCTCGTCGCCAGCGTCTGCTTCATCCAGGCGCTGAAGGGCCTGAGCCATCCGACGACCTCGATCCGCGGCAACCTGTTCGGCATGGTCGGCATGGCGATCGCGGTGGTGACCACCGCGGCGCTGATCGTCAAGCTCGCCGGCAGCGGCCTGGGCCTGGGCTGGGTGCTGCTCGGCCTGGTGGCCGGCGGCGGCTACGGCGCCTACCGCGCGCGCACCGTCGAGATGACGAAGATGCCCGAGCTGGTGGCGTTCTTCCACAGCATGATCGGCCTGGCCGCGGTGTTCATCGCGGTGGCCGCGGTGGCCGAGCCGCACGCGTTCCAGATCGCTGCGTCCGGCGACCCGATTCCGATGGGCAACCGGCTCGAGCTCGCGCTCGGCGCGGCGATCGGCGCGATCACGTTCTCGGGCTCGGTGATCGCGTTCGGCAAGCTCAGCGGCACCTACAAGTTCCGCCTCTTCAAGGGCGCACCGGTGCAGTTCCCCGGCCAGCACATCCTGAACCTCGTGCTCGGCCTGGCGCTGCTGTTCTTCATCTACGGCTTCGTCGCGAGCCAGAGCTGGATGGACTTCCTGCTCGTGCTGCTGCTCGCGTTCGTGCTCGGCGTGACGATCATCATCCCGATCGGCGGCGCCGACATGCCGGTGGTGGTGTCGATGCTCAACAGCTACTCGGGCTGGGCCGCGGCCGGCATCGGCTTTTCGCTGAACAACGCGATGCTGATCATCGCCGGCTCGCTGGTGGGCAGCTCGGGGGCGATCCTGAGCTACATCATGTGCAAGGCGATGAACCGCTCGTTCTTCAACGTGATCCTGGGCGGATTTGGGGGCGACGCCGCGACCGCGGCGTCTGGCGGCGGCGAGCAGCGGCCGGTCAAGAGCGGCAGCGCCGACGACGCCGCGTTCGTGCTTGGCAACGCCGAGACGGTGGTGATCGTGCCCGGCTACGGCCTGGCGGTCGCGCGCGCGCAGCACGCGGTGAAGGAACTCGCGGCCAAGCTGACCGCGAAGGGCGTGAACGTCAAGTACGCGATCCACCCGGTGGCCGGCCGCATGCCGGGCCACATGAACGTGCTGCTCGCCGAGGCCGAGGTGCCGTACGACCAGGTGTACGAGATGGAAGACATCAACGGCGAACTCGGCCAGGCCGACGTGGCGATCATCCTGGGCGCCAACGATGTGGTGAACCCGGCCGCGCACACCAAGGGCAGCGCGATCTACGGCATGCCGATCATCGAGGCCTACAAGGCCAAGACCATCATCGTCAACAAGCGCTCGATGGCCGCGGGCTACGCCGGCCTCGACAACGAACTCTTCTACATGGACAAGACGATGATGGTGTTCGGCGACGCGAAGAAGGTCGTCGAGGACATGGTCAAGGCGATCGAGTAGCGCGCCAAGGCCTTTGCGGCCGCGCGCCACCGCGCGCGCCAGATTTCGCTACAACCCGCCATCGTTCCCACGGAGGATCCCGATGGCCGGCCGCAAACCCACGCTCAGCGCGGGCGACTTCGCCCCCGACGTGCTGCGCCTGTTCGACCAGTACGTGCACGGCGGCATCGACCGGCGCGGCTTTCTCGACCGCGCTGCGAAGTACGCCGCCGCCTCCGGCAGCACCGCCGCGGCGCTGCTCGAGGCGCTGAGCCCGAAGTTCGCGCAGGCGCAGCAAGTTGCGCCGGGCGATGCGCGGATCAAGGTCGAGCGCGTCGACTTCGCATCGCCGAAGGGCTACGGCAAGGCGCGCGGCTATCTCGCGCGGCCGGCCAACGTCGGCGCGCCGCTGCCGGCGGTGCTGGTGGTGCACGAGAACCGTGGCCTGAACCCGCACATCGAGGACATCGCACGCCGCCTCGCGCTGGCGAACTACATCGCGTTCGCGCCCGACGCGCTGTTCCCGCTCGGCGGCTACCCCGGCGACGAAGACAAGGCGCGCGACCTGTTCGGCAAGCTCGACCAGGCCAAGACCACGGAAGACTTCGTCGCCGCGGCCGGCTGGCTCGCGAGCGTGGCGGGCGGCAACGGGCGCGTCGGCGCGGTCGGCTTCTGCTGGGGCGGCGACGTCGTCAACCTGCTCGCGACGCGCCTGCCCACGCTCGGCGCCGGCGTGCCGTTCTACGGCGCGCCGCCGCCGCTCGACAAGGTCGGCGCGATCAAGGCGCCGCTGCTGCTCGTGTTCGCCGACAGCGACGAGCGCATCAATGCCAAGTGGCCGCCGTACGAGGCGGCGCTGAAGGCGGCGAACGTGAAGTACGAGATGGTCAAGTACCCCGGCACGCAGCACGGCTTCAACAACGACACCACGCCGCGCTACGACGACGCAGCCGCGAAGCAGGCCTGGGCGCGCACGCTTGCGCTGTTCGAGCGCACGCTGCGCGGCTGAGCTCGGTCTAGGCTTCCTCGGCCTCGATCGAGAGCCGCACGCGCCGCACGCCGCGCAGCTCGCCGGCCGCGCTCAGGCGCAGCGGGCGGCCCGCCGGCACCGCGCGCTCGACGCGCCAGTCGAGCGAGTCGCTCGCGCCGGGGTCGGTCGGCACGCGGCGCGACCACTCGAGCGCGCCGTCGATCAGTACACGCAGGCCGTGGCTCGCATCGTCGCGGCCGGCCGGGTTCGCGACGACCAGCCGCACGGTGATCTCGAAGCGCCGCTCGCGCAGCGCGTCGGCGGGGATGTCGAGCTTGGCGACATCGCGCGCGCCGGCTTCGGCCGACCAGCGCTCGGGCACGGCCGGCGCCTTCGTCAATGCATCTTGTCCCGCGGCGGCTTGCGAAACGACTTCGGCGTGTAGACGTTGCCGTCCCATTCGCCGCGGTCGCGGGCGCGGCGGATCGCCTCGTCGGCGACCTCGCGGGCACGCTGCGCCTCGCGCCGCACCGCGCGCCAGCGCCACACCCGCAGCGCCGCACGCTGCAATGCTCGCCAGGCGCGGCGCATGGCCGAATCGAACCGGTAGCGGCGCGGCACGCTCATCGTCAGGCGCACGAGCAGCACCACGACCACGACAAGGGCGAGGGCGGCGAGCACGCGTTCGATCATGGCGGCGGCAGAGCGGAAGGTGCGGGAGGGGCCGGTCGATTATCGGCCGGCGGGCATCCAGTATGCCGCCTTCGGCCGATGAACGACACCGCGGGTCGGGTGATTGTGCGGTGGCTCGCGCCGGCCAGCTCGCGTTCGTCAGCCTGATGCCGTTCTCGTGCGCGCGGGTCGGCGAGCACGGCCGCTCAGCCGCCGCGTCGAGCGCGCCAGCGGTCGAGCCGCGCCGCGCCCTGCCCGGGGCTGAGGTAGCCGGGCGCGACCGCGGCCAGCCGCGCCGGCGCGATGCCGAGCGCGGCCAGGCCGGGCAGCGAACCCGTCGCGACGCTGGGCACGCGCATCGAGGCGAGGTTGTCGCGCGACATCAACGGCTCGCCGGGCAGCAGCTCCAGCGCACCGGCCTGCAGTGTGGCGAGCGCATCGGGCAGTGCGAACACCGGCCGCGCGTGGCCGCTCCAGCGGCCGGCGGCGCGCACCAGATCGGCGAGCGTGAAGACCTCGGGGCCGGCGCATTCGTAGACCTGGCCGATCGTCGCGTCATCGTCGAGGCAGCGCACGATCGCGGCGGCCACGTCGTGCACCCAGACCGGCTGGAAGTGCGCGCCCGCGCCGGCCAGCGGGAACACCGGCAGCACCGCCTGCAGCCGCGCGAACAGATTCAGGAAGCGGTCGTGCGCACCGAAGATCACCGACGGGCGCAGCACGCTCAGGTCGAGGCCGGCCGCGCGCAGCGCGGCCTCGCCGGCGGCCTTCGAGCGCAGGTAGGCGCTCGGCGCGTCGGGCCCGACGCCGAGCGCGCTGACATGCACCACGCGCCGCACGCCGGCCGCCGCGCAGGCCCGCGCCAGCGTGCGCGGCAGCGCGACGTGCGTGCGCTCGAACGCGGCAGCGCTGCCGTGCAGGATCGCCACCAGGTTGACCACCGCGTCGCAATCGCGCAGCAGCGCGGTGAGCTGGGCTTCGTCGTGAACGTCGGCGCGCGCCAGGCGCAGCGTCGGCAGCAGCTGCAGGTGCTTCGCGGCGGCCGGGTGGCGGCTCGGCACGACGATCTCGCCCGAGGCGCCGCCCGAGCGCTCGACCAGCAGCCCGCACAGGCTGCGGCCGACGAAGCCGCTGCCGCCGAGGATCAGGAGCCGGTCGTTCATGGGTCGGATGGGCGTCGGGTTGCGGGCCGATCATGCATCAGCGGCGCCCGCCACCCCTGCGCGCGGGGGCGCACCCGGATCGCGGGGTTGACCCAGGCCGGGCCGGTCGCGAGCATGGCTGCATCGATCGCGAACCCGCAGGAGGCCCGATGAACACCCCCGCCCCGCACCCGCAGACGCCCACCCCGTTCGTCCCCGACGCGGCGCAGATGCGCCAATGGCTCATGCTGCGCCGCGAGCTCGCCGAGCTGCACGCCCGCCTCGAGTACCTGAAGCTGATGGCGGCGCTGCGCGTCTGGCGCTGACGCCCGCGCGCTAGCCCCCGCGGGCGCGCCGCGTTCCGCGGGGCTGTAGGAGAAGGCCTGCGACCGGAGGTGTCGTCGGCCGCTGGCGCATGGCACAGGTCGTGCGGACGATCGTCCGTCCACCGCATGCCCCGCCACGCCGTCCCATGACCGCCGCCTTCGATCCCGGCCAGCTCGAGGAAGGCGCGTCGCATCCGCGCGGCTCCACCTTCACCGGCGAGGGCGTCAACTTCGCGATCTTCTCGGCCCACGCGACCAAGATCGAGCTCTGCCTGTTCGACGAGAGCGGCCAGACCGAGCTGGCCCGCATCGCGCTGCCCGAGTACACCGACGAGGTCTGGCACGGCTTCGTGCGCGGCATCGCCCCGGGCCAGCGTTATGGCTACCGCGTGCACGGCCCGTACGAGCCGGCGCTCGGGCACCGCTTCAACCCGAACAAGCTGCTGCTGGACCCGTACGCGAAGGCGCACGCCGGCGCGCTCGTGTGGTGCGACGAGCTGTACGGCTACACCGTCGGCCACGCCGACGCCGACCTCAGCTTCGACGAACGCGACAGCGCGCCGTTCGTGCCGAAGTGCGTCGTCGTCGACTCGCACTTCGCGTGGCACCAGCCGGCCGGCCCGCGCGTGCCGTGGGACCGCACCGTGCTCTACGAGACCCATGTGCGCGGCTTCACGCAGCGCCACCCCGACGTGCCCGAGAAGCTGCGCGGCACGTTCGCCGGCCTCGGCCAGGACGCGGTGCTGCAGCACCTGCGGCACGTGGGCGTCACCAGCGTCGAGCTGCTGCCGATCCAGTATTTCCTGAACCAGCCGTTCCTGACCGACAAGGGCCTGACGAACTACTGGGGCTACGACACGATCGGCTTCTTCGCGCTCGACCCGCGCTACCTGGCCGAGCCGAGCATCGACGAATTCAAGTGGATGGTCGACCGCTTCCACGAGGCCGGCCTCGAGGTGATCCTCGACGTCGTCTACAACCACACGCCCGAGGGCAACGAGCTCGGGCCGACGCTGTCGCTCAAGGGCATCGACAACGCGAGCTACTACCGGCTGATGCCCGCGGACGGTGACCAGAGCGGGGCGCGCTACTACATCAACGACACCGGCACCGGCAACACGCTCAACCTGAGCCACCCGCGCGTGCTGCAGATGGTGACCGACAGCCTGCGCTACTGGGTTGCCGAGATGCACGTCGACGGCTTCCGCTTCGACCTCGCGACCATCCTCGCGCGCGAACCGCACGGCTTCGACGAGGGCGGCGGCTTCCTCGACAGTTGCCGGCAGGACCCGCTGCTGTCGAGCGTCAAGCTGCTCGCCGAGCCGTGGGACTGCGGGCCCGGCGGCTACCAGGTCGGCCGCTTTCCGCCCGGCTGGGCCGAGTGGAACGACGGCTTCCGCGACACGGTGCGCTCGTTCTGGAAGGGCGAAGAGGGCACGGTGCCAGCGCTCGCGCGCTGCCTCACCGCCAGCGCCGACAAGTTCAACCACCGCGGCCGCCGGCCGTGGGCGAGCGTCAACTTCATCACCGCGCACGATGGCTTCACGCTCGCCGATCTCGTCAGCTACAACGACAAGCACAACGACGCGAACGGCGAGGACGGCCGCGACGGCCACAGCGACAACCGCTCGTGGAACTGCGGCGTCGAAGGCCCGACCTCCGACGCCGAGTTGCTCGAGCTGCGCGCGCGCCAGCAGCGCAACCTGCTCGCCACGCTGCTGCTCGCGCAGGGCACGCCGATGCTGCTCGCCGGCGACGAGCTCGGCCGCAGCCAGCAGGGCAACAACAACGCCTACTGCCAGGACAACGAGATCTCGTGGATCGACTGGCCAGGCATGGACGAGCGCGGCCGCGCGCTGGTCGAGTTCGCGAAGCAGCTGCTCGCGCTGCGCCGCGACCAGCCGGTGCTGCGCCGCTCGCGCTTCCTGATGGGCGAATGGAACGAGGCGCTCGAGATC
>DATMIN010000591.1:0-7368 GCA_035554275.1 Burkholderiaceae bacterium | reverse complement strand
TCCGCAGCGAGGTGTTCATCGACGAGCAGAAGATCCCGGTCGAGATGGAGTGGGACGATGCCGACGAGACCGCGCTGCACGCGGTCGCGCTGAACCGCTTCGGTGTGCCGCTCGCGACCGGCCGGCTGCTGCGCGAGGCGCCGGGCGGGGCGCGCATCGGCCGGATGGCGTCGATCGCGGCGCTGCGCGGCAGCGGCGTCGGGCGTGCGGTGCTCGACGCGCTGATGCAGGCCGCGAGCGAGCGCGGCGACCGCGAGGTGCGGCTGCACGCGCAGGTCAGCGCGCAGGCCTTCTATGCGCGCGCGGGCTTCGCACCGGTCGGCGAGGTATTCGACGAAGCCGGCATCGCGCACATCGAGATGGCGCGGACGTTGCCGCCTGCGTGAACGGTCACGCGGGTGTCGCGTCGATGAAAACCTCGGTGTGGCGCTCGCCGTCGAGCAGCGGCCGCAGCGCTGCGGCGGCGATCTCGATCTGCGCTTGGAGGGCGGCATCGATGCCGTCGGGCGCGGCCGCGTAGACCTCCATCCACGTGACGAACCCGTCGGCGGCCTGCGGTCGCCGCAGCAGCCGCGTGAGCAGCGCCGGATGCTGCGCTCGCAAGCGCGCCTGGAACTCGCGTGCGATCCGGGCCGCGGCCGGCGCGTCGGCCTCGCGCACGCGGTAGTAGACGAACAGCTCGCGCATCGCGGGCGCGGCGTTCAGGCGGCGGCCGCGCTCGACTCGGCCGCGACCGCGTAGGGCAGGGCGATGCGGCGCAGCAGCGCGCCGTCGACCGCGCCGAGGTGCAGGCGGTCGCCGTCCTCGAGCGCGGCGAGCTTGACCTCGACCAGCGCTGCGCAGCCCGTGCCGCCAGCGCGCGGCGCGGCGTTGACGACCATGCCGGCGGGTTGCGCCGCGTCGGCCTCGTGGAACACCTCCTGCCCGGCCGCGGCGAGCGCGTCGGTCTCGAACAGGAACATGCGGCGCTTGATGGTGCCGCGGTACTGGCTGCGCGCGACCACCTCCTGGCCCGGGTAGCAGCCCTTGGCGAAATCGACGCCGCCGACGAGCTCGTAGTTCAGCATCTGCGGCACGAACTGCTCGGCGGTGGCGGCCTCGATCGTCGCGATGCCGGAGCGCACCTCGAGCAGCCGCCACGCGTCGAGCGACAGCGCCGGCGCGCTCGGGCGCACCGCGCCGGCATCGAGCACGAGCAGCGCGCGCGGCACCGCGTCGACATCGGGCAGGCGCACGACCGTGCCGCCCGCCACCGGCTCGGTGGCCCATGGCGCGAGATGCTCGACGAACGGTCGCGCGCTCGGGCCGGCGAGGCCGAGCAGCGCGTGCTCGGCGCTCGCATCGGTGAGCCGGCACTGCGCGCGCAGCACGAACATCGACAGCCGCTTGAGCGTCGCGGCCAGCACGCCGGCATCGCACGCGAGCAGCCAGTCGTCGCCGGAGCGCCACGCGACGAAGCTCGCGAGCAGGCGCCCCTTCGCCGAGCAGTAGCCGGCGAGCGCGGCGCGCTGCGCGCCGAGGCCGGCGAGATCGTTGGTCAGCTGGCCCTGCAGGAACGCGGTGGCATCGGCCCCGCGCGCGCGCATCAGGCCGCGGTGGCCAAGCACGACAAGCCCATCGGGCGGGGAAGGGGGCGCAGCGACAAGAGGCGAGGACATGGCCGATTATCATCAGTCGCCATGAGTCTTGTTCCGTTGGGGTCACGCCGGCGCAGCACCCGGCCAGCGCATAGTCGATGAAGTTCCTGCGCGTGCTTGTGCCGCTGGTGCTGCTGGCGCTGATCGGCATGGCCGGCGCCGCGCTGTGGTGGCTGAACCGGCCGCTCGAGCTGACAGCCGATCCGGTCGAGATGTCGATCGAGCTCGGCACGCCGCCGCGCGAGATCGCGTTCGCCTGGGTGCAGGCGGGCGTGCAGACCTCGCCGCTGCTGCTGTACGAGTGGTTTCGCTGGTCGGGGCAGGCGCGCAAGATCCGCGCGGGCAGCTACGAGATCGGCCGCGGCGTCACGCCGAAGTCGCTGCTCAACAAGATGGTGCGCGGCGACGAGACGCTCGCGGTCGTGCGCCTGATCGACGGCTGGACCTTCCGCCAGTTCCGCGCCGAACTCGCGAACGCCGAAGCGCTGAAGCCCGCCACCGCGGCGATGACCGAAGAGCAGGTGATGGCCGCCGTCGGCGCGCCGCCGGGGCAGTCGCCCGAGGGGCGCTTTCACCCCGACACCTACGCGTACAGCAAGGGCAGCACCGACCTCGCGGTGCTCAAGCGCGCCTACCGCGCGATGCAGACGCGGCTCGACGCGGCGTGGCGCGAGCGGCTGCCCGAGACGCCGCTGCAGAGCGCCGACGAGGCGCTGGTGCTGGCGTCGATCGTCGAGAAGGAGACCGGCGTCGGTGCCGACCGCGGCAAGGTCGCCGGCGTGTTCGTCAACCGGCTGCGCCAGGGCATGCCGCTGCAAACCGACCCGACCGTGATCTACGGCCTCGGCGCGGCCTTCGACGGCAACCTGCGCAAGCGCGACCTGCAGGCCGACACGCCGTTCAACACCTACCTGCGCCCGGGCCTGCCGCCGACGCCGATCGCGATGCCGGGCAACGCCGCGCTGCTGGCCGCGGTGCGCCCCGATCCGACCAAGGCGCTGTACTTCGTCTCGCGCGGCGACGGCAGCAGCGAGTTCAGCGAGACGCTGGCCGATCACAATCGCGCGGTGAACCAATACCAGCGAAAGAAGTGATGCGAGCTTGGGCAGGCCCATGAGCGGGCGATTCATCACCGTCGAGGGCATCGACGGCGCCGGCAAGTCGAGCCATCTCGACGCGCTCGCGCAGCGCCTGCGCACGCGCGGCGCGACCGTGCTCGGCACGCGCGAGCCGGGCGGCACGCCGCTGGCCGAGCGCGTGCGCGAGATCCTGCTCGAGACCTCGGCCGACGCGGTCACCGAAACGCTGCTCGCGTTCGCGTCGCGGCGCGATCACCTGCGCAACGTGATCCTGCCGGCGCTGGCCGCCGGCCACACGGTGCTGTGCGATCGCTTCACCGACGCGACCTTCGCGTATCAGGGCGGCGGCAGCGGCGCGCCGCTGGCGCTGCTCGAACAGCTCGAGCGCGCCGTCCACGGCGATCTGCAACCCGACCTGACGCTCTGGTTCGATCTGCCCGCCGAGCTCGCCGCGCAGCGCCGCGCGCAGGTGCGGGCGGCCGACAGCTTCGAGCGCCGCGACCTCGCGTACTTCGAGCGCGTGCGCGCCGGCTACGCGGCGCGGATGGCGGCCGCACCGGTGCGCTTCGTGCGCATCGACGCCGCGCCGGCGCGCGAGATCGTCTGGCGCCAGATCGACGCCGCCCTGGAGGCGCGCGGATGGTAGGCCCCGACGGCGCGCTGCCGCTGCCCTGGCTCGACGCGCCGCTGCGCCAGGCGCTCGCGGCCTCGACCGCGCATGCCCTGCTGATCCACGGGCCGGCCGGCATCGGCCAGTTCGAGCTCGCGCTGACGCTCGCGCAGGCGTGGCTGTGCGAGGCCGCGGATGCGTCTGCTGCGCGCCCGTGCGGCCGCTGCGCGAGCTGCCGCCTGGTGCAGGCGCACTCGCACCCCGACCTGCTGGTGTTGCTGCCCGAAGCGCTGCGCGAGCCGCTCGGCTGGCTGTTCGGCGAGCCCGACCCGGCGAAGAAGCCGAGCAAGGACATCCGCGTCGACGAGGTGCGCGCCGCGGTCGCGTTCTCGCAATCGACCTCGGCGCGCGGGCGCTTCAAGGTCGTCGTGCTGTACCCCGCCGAGCGCCTGAACCTGGTCGCCGCGAACGCGCTGCTGAAGACGCTCGAGGAACCGCCCGGCGATACCCGGCTGGTGCTCGCGGGCAGCGCGGTCGATGCGCTGCCGGCCACGGTGCGCAGCCGCTGCCACCGCGTCCCGATCGCGCTGCCGTCGGCGGTGCAGGGTGCCGCATGGCTCGCGGCCGAGGGCATCGCGCAACCCGAGGTGCTGCTCGCCGCGGCCGGCGGGCAGCCGCAGCAGGCGCTCGAATGGTCGCGCCAGGGCATCGACGCGGCCGGCTGGCAGCGGCTGCCGGCGCTGGTCGCACAGGGCTCGGCGGCGGGCTTCGCGAACTGGCCGCTGCCGCGCGTGGTCGAGACGCTGCAGAAGCTCTGCCACGACGCGCTGTGCGTCGCCGCCGGCGCCGCGCCGCGCTACTTCCCGGTCGCCACGATCGCCGCCGGCGCCGACCCGGGTGCGTTGCAGGCCTGGCGCGCCGAGCTGCTGCGCACCGCGCGCCACGTCGAGCATCCGTGGAACGCGGGCCTGCTGCTCGACGCGCTCGTGCAGCAGGGCGCGCGCGCGCTCGTTCGCGGCGCGGCGAAGGCGCCGCCGCGCGGCACTTCTTCGCTACACTCCGCGCCATGAGCGATTCGCTGCCGGCCAAGTCCGCGGCGCCGGCGAGCACGGCCCGCCCGAGTGTGATCCAGCTCGTGTTCCGCGAGAAGGGTGCGCTGTACGCCGCCTACATGCCGGTGTTCACCGATGGCGGCCTGTTCGTGCCGACAACGCGCGAATACCGCCTCGGCGAAGACATCTACCTGCTGCTGTCGTTGCCCGACGATCCGCAGCGCTACCCGGTCGCCGGCAAGGTCGGCTGGATCACGCCGGCCAATGCCTCCGGCGGGCGCACCCAGGGCGTCGGCGTGCGCTTCCCGAACGACGAGAAGACGCGCGGGCTGCGCCTGAAGATCGAAGAGGCGCTGGGCACGTCGATCTCGTCCGCGAAGCCGACGCAGACGATCTGAGCCCCGCCCGCGGCCGCCGCCGCGCGGGCCTGTGCATGTACGTCGACTCCCACTGTCATCTGAGCTTCTCGAGCCTGGCCGAGCGCATCGACGAGATCCGCGCCGACATGGCCGCGGCGCAGGTCGATCGCGCGCTGTGCATCTGCACCACGCTCGAGGAATTCGAGCAGGTGCATGCACTCGCGACCCGCTACGACAACTTCTGGTGCAGCGCCGGCGTGCATCCCGACGAGGAGGGCATCCGCGAGCCGTCGCTCGACGACCTGCTCGCATTGGCGCGCAAGCCGAAGGTGGTCGCGATCGGTGAGACCGGCCTCGACTACTTCCGCCTGAACGGCCGCAGCGTCGCCGACATGGCGTGGCAGCGCGAGCGCTTTCGCGTCCACATCCGCGCCGCTCGGGCGACCGGGCTGCCGCTGGTGATCCACACCCGCAGCGCCTCGGACGACACGATCGCGATCCTGCGCGAGGAGGGCGCGGGTGGCAGCGGCCCCGCCGCGACCGGCGTGTTCCACTGCTTCACCGAGACCGAGGCGGTCGCGCGCGCGGCGCTCGACCTCGGCTTTCACATCTCGTTCTCCGGCATCCTGACCTTCAAGCCGGCGCAGGCGTTGCGCGACGTGGCCGCCTTCGTGCCGCTGGACCGCTGCCTGATCGAGACCGACAGCCCGTACCTCGCGCCCGTCCCGCACCGCGGCAAGACCAACAGCCCGGCCTACGTGCCGCTGGTGGCGGCGCAGATCGCGGCGATCAAGGGCGTGCCGGTCGAGGCGGTGGCGCGTGCCACGTCGGCCAACTTCGAGCGCGTGTTCGGCGTGCCGGCGCGCGCCCCCGAAACCCCTGAGAATTCTTCATGAAACACTTCAAGTACATTCTCTACGGCATTGTTTTATCAGCTGTTTCTTCCGCCTACGCCGGTTCGTACGAGGACTTCTTTGTCGCGATCAAGAGCGACAACGCGAGCCTGATCGAGGGCCTGCTGCAGCGCGGCTTCGACCCCAACACGCGCGACCCAAAGGGCCAGCCCGGGCTGACGATGGCGATGCAGGAGCGCTCGGCGAAGACCGCGAAGCTGCTGCTCGGCCAGCGCGACATCGACGTCAACGCGCTGAACCAGGCCGGCGAATCGGCGCTGATGCTCGCGGCGCTGAAGGGCGATCTGGCGGGCGCGCAGTTGCTCGCGCAGCGCGGCGCCAGCATCAACCAGCCGGGCTGGTCGCCGCTGCATTACGCCGCCACCGGGCCGGAGCCGAAGCTCGTCGCCTGGCTGCTCGAGCGCGGCGCGGCGATCGACGCCGAGTCGCCGAACGGCACGACACCGCTGATGATGGCGGCGCAGTACGGCAGCGACGACAGCGTGCGCCTGTTGCTCGAGCGCGGCGCCGATGCGTCGCGGCGCAACCAGAAGGGGCTGCGCGCCGTCGATTTCGCCAAGCTCTCGGGCCGCCAGCCGGTCGTCGCGCGGCTCGAGCAGGCGACGCGCTGACAGCGCCGGTAGGAAGAAAGGTGACACGCGGTTTGGCGCCGCATCCACTACGACGCGCGCAGCCGCCGCCCTAGAGTCGTGGCACCCGATCAACGGATTTGCCACCATGACCACCGCACAGACCAGCTCCAACCCGTTCGCGCTGATGATGGAACCGGAGGCCGTGTTCGCCGCGCTGGCGCGCTCCGACCGCCTGAGCCGCCTGTCCAGCCGCATCTGCCGGCCGCTCGACAAGCCGATGCCGGTGCCCGGCGCCAACGCCGGCAAGGTGCAGGCCGCAGCGGATCAGGAGACCGAAGGCGCCGATCGTCACGACGACTGATTCGGCGACAATGTATATTATGTAAACTATTAGTCGGAGTCGGCTTGACGGCCCGCTGATCGATCGGCCCTGCCGGCCACACTGCGTGGTACATCTGCGGGCCATGACGACAAGCAGTACAGAGAATCCGCCCGACACCTTCGAGGAGATGCTCCGGCGTGCGGAAGATGCCGCCGCCGACCTCCGGTACCAAGAAGCGCTTCGGCACGTCCTGGAGGCGCTGAAGCTCGCCGAGGAGCAGCAGGACGCCCTGCGCCAGTCGCGCGCCCATGCCGAGCACTCGCGGGTCCTGTGCAAGCTCAGCCTCCTCGCGGATGCGGTGACGGCGGCCCACGCTGCGCTTCGTCTGGCGCAAGACGACCCGGTATGCGGAGCGCGGGCGCTGGGCGTCCTGGGCACGGCAAACCAGGCGCTGCTCCCGCCCGAGGCGCACTTCGCGTTCTATGAGTCAATGCTGGAGAAGGCGCGGCAGGCTGGCCACCAAGGGTTGGAGGCGAGCGCGATTCGGGGGATTTGCATCGCCCACCTCATCCAGCACCAGATGGCCGTGATGGGGGGCGCCAGCGCCGACGACCCGGTCGTTCGCAGCTACGCCGATTCGGCGCTCAAGTACGCGCGCGAGGCCACGCGACTGTGCGAAGTCGTTGGCGACGCAGAACAGGGAAACGCCTATCTGAGCCGTCACCTGCAGGTCGGCGCCCTTATTCAACTAGGCGACCTCACCGAAGCGCGCCGAGAGAGCGAAGCCATGCTGCAGGCAGCGGCCGGCCTGCCCCGTCCGGAC
>DATMIN010000590.1:0-5450 GCA_035554275.1 Burkholderiaceae bacterium | reverse complement strand
CAGCGTCTGGATCGGCGCGACGGTGATGCTGTCGCCGGTGTGGACGCCCATCGGGTCGAAGTTCTCGATCGAGCAGACGATGACGCAGTTGTCCGCCCGGTCCCGCATCACCTCCATCTCGTACTCTTTCCAGCCGAGGATGCTCTCTTCCAGCAGCACCTCGCCGACGGGAGAGAGGGCGAGGCCGCGGCGGACGATGTCGTCGAACTCCTCGCGGTTGTAGGCGATGCCGCCGCCGGTGCCGCCGAGCGTGAAGCTCGGGCGGACGACCATCGGGAACCCGGCGCCACCGATCTCATGCGTGATGCGCTTCTGCACCGCGAGCGCCTCCTCCATCGAGTGCGCGATGCCGCTCTTGGCCGAGTGCAGGCCGATGCCGGTCATCGCGTCCTTGAACTTGAGGCGGTCCTCGGCCTTCTCGATCGCCTTCTCGTTCGCGCCGATCATCTCGACGCCGTGCTTCGCGAGCACGCCGTTCTTGTGCAGATCGAGCGCGCAGTTCAGCGCGGTCTGGCCGCCCATCGTCGGCAACACGGCCATCTTCTCGGCCGGGTGCTCGGCGCGCTCCTTGGCGATGATCTTCTCGACCACCTGCCAGGTGATCGGCTCGATGTAGGTCGCATCGGCCATCTCCGGGTCGGTCATGATCGTCGCCGGATTGCTGTTGACGAGGATGACGCGGTAGCCCTCCTCGCGCAGCGCCTTGCAGGCCTGCGCGCCGGAGTAGTCGAACTCGCAGGCCTGGCCGATGATGATCGGGCCCGCGCCGATGATCAGGATCGAATGGAGGTCGCGGCGCTTAGGCATGGGTCTTCTTTTCGGTGTTCCGGTCGGTCATCAGCGCGGTGAAGCGGTCGAACAGGTAGCCGATGTCGTGAGGGCCGGGCGAGGCTTCCGGGTGGCCCTGGAAGCAGAACGCCGGCTTGTCGGTGCGCGCCAGGCCCTGCAGCGTGCCGTCGAACAGCGACACGTGCGTCGGCCGCAGCGTCGCCGGCAACGACTTCTCGTCGACCGCGAAGCCGTGGTTCTGGCTGGTGATGCTGACGCGGCCGGTGTCGAGGTCTTTCACCGGGTGGTTCGCGCCGTGGTGGCCGAACTTCATCTTGAAGGTCTTCGCGCCGGAAGCCAACGCGAGGATCTGGTGCCCGAGGCAGATGCCGAAGGTCGGCAGGCCGGTCTCGATCAGCGCGCGCGTCGCCGCGATCGCGTAGTCGCACGGCTCGGGGTCGCCGGGGCCGTTGCTCAGGAAGATGCCGTCGGGCGCGAGCGCGAGCGCCGCGGCCGCGCTCGTCTGCGCCGGCACCACGGTGACGCGGCAGCCGCGGCTCGCGAGCATGCGCAGGATGTTGCGCTTGATGCCGTAGTCGAAGGCGACGACGTGGAACCGAGGCTGGTCCTGCACGCCGTAGCCGGTGCCGAGCGCCCACTCGGTCTCGCGCCACTCGTACGGCGCGGTCTCGCTGACGACCTTGGCCAGATCGAGCCCGCTCATGCTCGGCGCGCCGCGTGCGGCGGCGAGCGCCTCGGCGATCACCGCGTCGGTCAGCGCCTGCCCGAGCGGCAGCGTGACGATGCAGCCGTTCTGCGCGCCGTGGGTGCGCAGCACGCGCGTCAGGCGGCGTGTGTCGATCTCGGCGATCGCGACCGTGCCTTCGCGTTCGAGGTACTGCGACAGCGTCATGTCGCTGCGGAAGTTCGAGGCGCGCAGCGCCACGTCTTTCACGATCAGCCCGGCAGCGAACACCCTCTTCGCCTCGACGTCCTCGGCGCCGATGCCGTAGTTGCCGATGTGCGGGTAGGTCAGCGTGACGATCTGGCGGCAGTAGCTCGGGTCGGTGAGGATTTCCTGGTAGCCGGTGAGCGCGGTGTTGAACACCACCTCGCCGACGGTGCGGCCGGCGGCGCCGACCGAGATGCCGCGGAACACATTGCCGTCTGCGAGGGCCAGGACCGCCTGGGCTTGGGGAAACAGCAGTTGCGCGGGCACCGGGTCCTCCGTTCTGTGCGCGCCCAGCCCGGCGCGGCGGGCGAGAGGCTCGTCGTGCAGGTACGGTCGAGAAAACCGAAGGAGTCTTCGTCGCGCTCGTCGCGAGTGCCGGCACGGCCCGACGGGCGGATCGCGCGGTGCTCGCCGGGGCGGGCGGGTCAAGCGTGTAAGTGCTCGAATTATAGGGCTTGCGCCGCGCCGGCCCGGCCGCGGCAGCGCCGCCCGTAGACTCGGCGCGTGCCCTTGCCCGCCACGCCACTGCCCCAACCCGCGCGGGCCGCCGCCTCGCCGGTCGAAGGCGACGGCCTGGCGCTGCTGAGCGCCGCGCTGGCCGCGGCCTGTTTCGTCGGCATGGACAGCGTGATCAAGCTGCTCGCGCTGCGCTACGAAACGCTGCAGCTCGGCTTCTTCCGCTTCGCCGCCGGCGCGCTGTTCGCGCTGCCGCTGTGGCTCGCGCGCGGCGCCCCGATGCCGGCCGCCGGTTCGTGGCGGCTGCACGCGTGGCGCAGTGTGCTGCTGCTGATCTCGCTGCTCGGCTACTTCTACGCGCTGACCACACTGCCGCTGGCGCTCGCGGTGACGATCTCGTACCTGTCGCCGATCTTCGTCGCGGCGCTGTCGATCCCGCTGCTCGGCGAGCGGCCGTCGCCGGCGGTCTGGGTGGCGCTCGCGGCGGGGCTCGTCGGCGTGTCGATCTCGGTCTGGCCCGAATGGCGCGGCGGCGTCGAAGGGCTCGCGCTGCCGCGGCTGGCGGGCATGGCCAGCGCGGCGGTCGCGGCGCTCTCGTTCGCCGGCGTGCTGCTGCTGGCGCGACGCCAGGCGCAGCACGATTCGCTCTGGACGATCCTGCTGGTGCAGAGCCTGCTGCCGATGCTGTTGCTGGCCGGCCCGGCCGCGGCCACGTGGCGGCCGGTGCCGCTGGCCGACAGCGGGCTGATCCTGCTGGTCGGCGCGCTCGGCACGCTCGGGCTCGTCGGCATCACGCTCGCATTCACCCGGCTCGAGGCGAGCCGCGTGGCGCCGCTCGACTACACCGGATTCGTCTGGGCCGCGCTGCTCGGCTACCTCCTCTTCGGCGAGGTGCCGACGCCGACGACGCTCGGCTCGGCGCTGCTGATCGTCGGCGGCTGCCTGTTGCTGCTGCGCCGCTGAGCGGTCTTCAGGCCCCCAAGGCCGCGATGCCGGCCTTGCCGACCTGCACGTCTTCGCTCGACTTGACGCCGCTGACGCCGACCGCGCCGACGCATTGGCCGTCGACCATGATCGGCACGCCGCCTTCGAGCAGGCCTTCGATCGTCGGCACGCTCAGGAACGAGGTACGGCCGTGGTTGATCATGTCTTCGTAGACCTTGCTGTCGCGCCGGCCGAGCGCCGCGGTGCGCGCCTTGGCCGGGGCGATGTGCGCCGAGACCGGCGCCGCGCCGTCGAGCCGCTGCAGCCACAGCAGGTGGCCGCCGTCGTCGACGATCGCGATCGTCACCGGCCAGCCCTGTGCGATGGCCTCGGCCTCGGCAGCGGCGGCGATGCGCTTGACGTCGGCCAGGCCGAGAAAGGGTTTGGTGTTCATTGCGGTGCGCCTATTTGGGGACGACGCCGACTGTACTCAAGATGGCGCCGCCCGCCGCCTGTGATCGGCCGCACGAGATTCCGCCACGCGCCCTAAGGGGTTTGGGTTGCAGCGCAGGGGCGGAACTAGAATCGCGCCAACGGGTCACAGCCCGGGTCACTCATCAAGGAGGCTCCATGGACCAACCCCTGCCAGCAAACAGCAGCTACACCGGCTTCGGCGGCGCCGTCACCTCGCAGGAGCAGCGCAACCGCGTGCTGCGCAACACCTATTGGCTGCTCGCGCTGTCGATGGTGCCGACGGTGCTCGGCGCCTGGATCGGCGTGACCACCGGCATCACGGCCAGCATCGGCGCCGGCATGAGCGCGATCGTGTTCCTGGTCGGCGCGTTCGGCCTGATCTTCGCGATCGAGAAGACCAAGAACTCGGCCGCCGGCGTGCCGGTGCTGCTCGGCTTCACGTTCTTCATGGGCCTGATGCTGTCGCGCCTGATCGGCATCGTGCTCGGCATGAACAACGGCGCCGGGCTGATCATGACGGCGTTCTCGGGCACCGGCGTGATCTTCCTCGGCATGGCGACGCTGTCGACCGTGATCAAGCGCGACCTGTCGTCGATGGGCAAGTTCCTGTTCGTCGGCGTGATCATGCTGCTGGTCGCGGGCATCGCGAACATCTTCCTGCAGTCGAGCGCGCTGATGATCACGCTGTCGGTGGTGGCGATCGGCATCTTCTCGGCGTTCATCATCTACGACCTGAAGCGCGTGCGCGACGGCGAGGAGACGAACTACATCAGCGCCACGCTGTCGATCTACCTCGACCTGTACAACGTGTTCCAGTCGCTGCTGGCCATCCTTGGCATCGCCGGCGGCAACCGGGAATAGGACGCTTCGAGAATCAGCGCTTCGCTGAATCAACAAGGCCCCGCAGGGGCCTTGTTCTTTTATGGGCCGCTATCGAAGACCGCGATGCTCTCCACGTGCGCGGTGTGCGGGAACATGTTCACCGCTCCCGCCGCCGTACACCGGTAGCCGGCCTGGTGCACCAGCAACCCGGCGTCGCGCGCCAGCGTCGCCGGATTACAGCTGACGTAGACGATGCGCCGCGGCGCCACGAAGCCGGCGGCCGGCTCGGCGTGCAGATCGGCCAGCGCCTTGGCGAGCGCGAACGCGCCTTCGCGCGGCGGATCGACCAGCCACTTGTCGGCCGGCCCGAGTGCCGCCAGATCGGCGGCGGTCAGCTCGAACAGGTTGCGCGCCTCGAAGGCCGCCTTGGCCGCGAGGCCGTTCAGCGCCGCGTTCTCGCGCGCACGCTGCACCAGCGCCTCACTGCCCTCGATGCCGAGCACTTCGCGCGCACGTGTCGCGAGCGGCAGCGTGAAGTTGCCGAGGCCGCAGAACCAGTCGATCGCGCGCTCGTCGGCGCCCACGTCGAGCAGCCGCAGCGCGCGCGCCACCAGCACCCGGTTGATGTGCGGGTTGACCTGCGTGAAGTCCGTCGGCCGGAACGGCATCGTCAGGCCGAACTCGGGCAGCGCGTAGGCGAGCAGCGGGCC
The DNA here is from genome assembly GCA_035554275.1 of Burkholderiaceae bacterium. GTDB lineage: Bacteria > Pseudomonadota > Gammaproteobacteria > Burkholderiales > Burkholderiaceae_C > LMDS01. The sequence goes on along the minus strand of DATMIN010000590.1, from coordinate 344 downwards.
GGCGTCGTCGAGGCGGCGCACGGTGTCGGGCCCCTTCGGCTGCAGCCACCATTGCACGCCGTGGCGCGCGCCGAAGTCGCGCAGGCGCTCGAGGTCGGCATCACCGAGCGGCTCGAGGTGGCGCAGCACCAGCGCGGTCACGTCGTCGCCCGTCCCTTCACCCATGGCGAGCTCGATCTGCGGCAGCCGGTCACGCTGATCCATGGCGCCGATCAGCTCGCGCAGCGGCACCAGCAGCGCGCTGACGTGCGGCGGCAGCACCTCGCAGCTGTCCATGTCGGCGACGAAGCTCGACGCTCGCTCGTGGAAGCCGACCAGCACCTTGCCCTTCTTCGCGACGAAGC
>DATMIN010000589.1:0-8286 GCA_035554275.1 Burkholderiaceae bacterium | reverse complement strand
GACGCCATCAGCAGCCCGACCGCGACAAACGACAGCCAGAACCCGGCCTGCAGCATCGCCCACGGATCGACCGCGGTGACGACCAGCGCCGCGACCAGCAGCACCAGCGGCCACGGCCAGCGCACGCCACCGGCGCGCGCGAGCGTCACGGCCACGAGCATCCACACCGTGCGCTGCGACGGCACGCCCCAGCCCGAGAACAACGCGTACGCCGCGGCGCACGCAAGGCCACCCCACGCCGCGGCGACCGGTGCCGGGCACGCGTGCACGGCGCGCGCGCTGCGCCGCCACAGGCGGGCGATGACGGCACGCGCGAGCCACGCGAACATCGTGATGTGCAAGCCGCTGATCGACATCAGGTGCGCAATGCCGGTGTTGCGGTACAGATCCCAGTCGTCGCGCTCGATCGCGCCCTGGTCGCCGACCGCGAGCGCGGCCAGCACGCCGGCGGCGCGGCGCTCGGTCACGCTCGCCTCGATCGCGTCGCGCACGCGCTGGCGCAGCCGCTCGACCGGAAAGCCCGCGGCGCGATACAGCAGCTGCGGCGCCGGCGCGTCGCGCACGTAGCCGGTGGCGCGCATCCCTTGCTCGAACAACTGCAGTTCGTAGTCGAAGCCGTGCGGGTTCAGGTTGCCGTGCGGGCGACGCAGCCGCAGCGTGAAGCGCCAGCGCTGGCCGGCGCGCAGCTCGGTCTGCGGCTCGGTCAGCGCCGCGTCCTCGTGCGCGCCGCGGTACCAGCCGAGCGCGAGCCGCGACGGCACCTGCACGGGCCGGCCGTCGAGCGCGGCGTTGTCGACCTCGAAGCGGAAGCGCAACCCCGACGCGCTGCGCTGCGGCAGGCTCGCGACCACGCCCTCGACCACCAGATCGCGCCCCTCGAGCGCCGGCGCGAGCGCATCGGCGAGCCGCCACGACGCCTGCACGCCGCAGGCCCCGAGCGCGGCCAACAGCATCGCGCCGAGCGCCGGCACGAACGCGAGCCCGCGCGCCCGGCCGAACCCCGCGAACGCGACGAGCAACAACACGCCCACGACGAGCGCCGCCGCCGACGCCTCGACCGGCCACAGCGCGCGCTGCTGCAGATGCAGCGCGACGCCGGCCAGCCACGCCAGCGCGAGCGCCGCCAGCCGCGCCCCGGTGTCCACGCTCGCCCGCATCGCTGCAGTGTAGGATTTGCGCCTCTGCACCCGTCCCGAGGTTCAACCCATGTCAGACGCCGCGCCCGCCGTCTCGGTCTACGAGCGGCTGACCGAACTCGGCATCACGCTGCCGCCGCTGTCCGCGCCGGCCGCGGCCTACGTGCCGTTCGTGCGCACCGGCAACCTGCTGTTCGTCTCGGGCCACATCGCCAAGCGCGACGGCAAGGCCTGGGTCGGCCAGCTCGGGCGCGACATGGTCACCGCCACGGGCAAGCACGCCGCGCGCAGCGTCGCGATCGATCTGCTCGGCACGCTGCACGCCGCGCTCGGCGACCTGAACCGGATCGAGCGCATCGTCAAGGTGATGAGCCTCGTCAACAGCACGCCCGAGTACACCGAGCAGCACATGGTGACGAACGGCTGCTCGGAGCTGCTTGCCGACCTGTTCGGCGAGCGCGGCGCGCACGCGCGCAGCGCGTTCGGCGTCGCGCAGCTGCCGCTCGGCGCGTGCGTGGAGATCGAACTGATCGCGCAGGTCCGATGACGCCAACGCGTGTGTTCGCCGCGGTCGCCGCGGTGTGTGTCGCTGCCGTCGGTGCGGCGCTGGTGTCGCAGTACAAATTCGACATGCAGCCGTGCCCGTGGTGCGTGCTGCAGCGGGTGATCTTCCTCGCGGTCGCGGCGGTGTGCGTGATCGGGCTGATCTGGCGCAGCGCCAGCGGTCGCGTCGCCGCCGGCGCGCTTGCGTTGCTGCTCGCGCTCGGCGGCCTCGCGGCGGCGCTGTGGCAGCACTTCCAGGCGGCCGCGTCGGCGTCGTGCAACCTGACGCTGGCCGACCGCATCGTCAGCGGCTGGCTCGGCCTCGATGCGCTGTGGCCCGACGTGTTCTCGGCCCGCGCCAGTTGCGCCGAGGCGCAGGTCAGCCTGCTCGGCGTGCCCTACGACTTCTGGAGCGCCGCGCTGTTCGTGCTGGTCGCGCTCGCGCTGGCACTCGGCGTGCTGCGCCGCGCGCGCTAGGGAAACCTTAGCTCGCGGCTCAGCGCCGTTTCACCTGCACGTCGACGAACATGCCGGCGAAGTCGCCGGGGTAGCCGTGCCACGAGCCGCTGACCGGCGACGCGAGGCTCGCGTGGCGCGCGACGCCGACGCGGATCAGGTCGGTGCCGCCGATCAGGTTGTTGGTCGGGTCGAACGGGATCCAGCCGGCGCCCGGCAGGTACACCTGCACCCAGGCGTGCGTCGCGCCCGCGCCGACGTGCTCGGGCGCGTCGTCGTCGAGCCACGGCGTGTACAGGTAGCCGCTCACGAAGCGCGCCGCGAAGCCGAGCCGGCGCGCGGCTTCGATCATCAGCGTCGCGAAGTCGCGGCAGGTGCCCGAGCCGAGGCGGATCGTCTCGTACGGCGTCTGCACGCCCTCGTCGAAGCGCGCGAGGTAGGTCATCGAGTCGCGGATCGCCTGCGTCATCGCGACCAGCAACTCGCGCGAACCGACGCCCTCGACCACGAACTGCCGCGCCCACGCGTCGAGTTCGCCGGTCGAGTCGTCGTACCACGGCAGCAGGTAGTGCTGCAGCGCGATGCTGTCCTCGGTGCTGTACGCGAACGGGTACTGCTCGGCCGACGCATCGAGCGGCAGGTCGAGCGCGCTCGTGCCGGCGTGCTCGACCGAGAAGAAGCACTCGACCTTCAACTCGATCGCCGGCGACTGCGGCGTGATCAGCGCGACCGAGTTCGAGTACACGTCCTGGATCAGCCGGATGTCGAGCGGCTCGGGCGTGACCTGCAGGTCGGTCGCGAGCACGCGCAGGTCGTGGCTGCCGCGCGGGCGGAACATCACCCGGTGCTCGCCCAGCTGCACCGGCTGGTGGTACTGGTAGTGCGTCGTGTGGTGGATGTCGAACAGGACGGACACGCGGGCCTTGTCTGCAGTGGAGCGTGGTTCAGTTCATCCGGATCTCGGCCTGCTCGCCGAGATCGGTCGGCGGCTTGCCGGTGACGGCGGCCTTGGCCATCTTGTAGAGCTGGACGATCTTGCTCGACTTCACGTCCCAGTAGTTGGCGTGGGCGATGCGCACGCGCACCAGCGCGAGGTCGGGGTCGCTCGGGCCGCCCGGGAACCACGCCTCGGCCAGCTTCGACCACAGCGCCTGCTTCTTCGCCGCGTCATCGACGACCGCGGCGTGGCCGGCCACCGAGACGTATCGATCGGCGTCGGTATCCGCGTACGCCACGTTCACGACCTTGCTCGTCGTCAGGTCGGCCACCGCATCGCCCGAGCGCGACATGAAGAACCACAGGTTCGAATCCTCATCGAGGTTCGAGTTCTGCGTCGTCATCGGGCGCGAGTGCAGGTGGCCGTCGGCGGCGCTGGTCGTGAACATCGCAAAGTGGATGTCCTTGATCAGGTTCCACAGCGTGGTGCGGGCCTCGATCGGGTCGGTGATGGTGCGGTGCTCGTGCTGGTTCATGGCGGATTCCTTTCGACTGCAACGGTCAGGACACCCATTGCAGCAAGCGCGACCGCCCGCCGCGATCAGGCACGACGCCCGCCGGCTGTAGGAGGACTCCGCTCCCGGCCGCGTTTCAACCCGCCGCCAGCACCCGCACCGCCTTGACCATCTCGGTCTGCTTGCGGCCCTTGCGCGCGCGCTTGCCGGCATAGGGCTCGAGCGCGGCGCCCTTCAGCAGCTCGTCCTTCGGCTTGCCGCCGCGGCCGCTGCCGAGCAGCTGCAGCGTGGTGTCGAACGCGGCGACGCTGACGAGCACGTCCTTCGGGTCGAGATCGATCAGCGTCAGGCCGCGGCCGCCGTTCGGCTGCAGCTTCAGCTCGTCGAGGCCGAACACGAGCAGCCGGCCGGCGAGCGTCAGGCACGCGACCTGGCGCTGCGTGTCGGCGATCAGCACCGGCGGCAGCGGCTTCTCATCGGCCTCGAGGCTGAGGAACGACTTGCCGCCGCGTTGGCGCGCGAGCAGGTCGCCGAGCCGTGCGATCAACCCGAAGCCGCCGGTGCCGGCGAGCAGCAGCGTCTGCGCGGCCGCGCCGGCGATGTAGTGCGTGGGCTGCGTGCCCGATTCGAGCTCGATCAGCGAGGTGATCGGCTGGCCGTCGCCGCGCCCGCCGGGCAATTGCGCGACCGGCGTCGAATAGACGCGGCCGTTGCTGCCGAGCACGACGAGCGCATCGACGCTGCGGCACGCGAAGCTGCCGTAGAGCGCGTCGCCGGCCTTGAACGCGAGCGTGGCCGCGTCGATCTCGTGGCCCTTCAGCCCGCGCACCCAGCCCTTCAGGCTGACGACGACGGTGACCGGCTCGTCGACCACGCGCACCTCGGCGACCGCGCGCTTCTCGGCCTGGATCAGCGTGCGGCGCTCGTCTCCGTGCGCCTTCGCATCGGCCTCGATCTCCTTGATCAGCGTGCGCTTCAGCGCCGCCGGGCTGCCGAGGATCTCCTCCAGCTTGCCCTGCTCGGTGCGCAGCGCCGCAAGTTCCTGCTCGATCCTGATCGCTTCGAGGCGCGCGAGCTGGCGCAGCCGGATCTCGAGGATGTCGTCGGCCTGGCGTTCACTCAGATCGAAGCGTTCGATCAGCGCGGCCTTCGGCTCGTCGGCGGCGCGGATGATGCGGATCACCTCGTCGATGTTCAGCAGCACCAGCTGCCGGCCTTCGAGCACATGGATGCGGTCGAGCACGCGGCCGAGCCGGTGCTTGGTGCGGCGCTGCACGGTCGCGGCGCGGAACGCGACCCACTCGGCGAGGATCTGACGCAACGTCTTTTGCGTCGGCCGGCCGTCGGCTCCGACCATCGTCAGGTTCACCGACACCGAGCTCTCGAGCGAGGTGTGCGCGAGCAGCACGTTGACGAGCTCGTGCTGTTCGATCGTGCGCGACTTCGGCTCGAACACCAGCCGCACCGGCGCCTCGCGGCTCGACTCGTCGCGCACCGCGTCGAGCACCGCGAGCACGGCGGTGCGCAGCTGCGCCTGCTCGGCCGAGACCGTCTTCTTGCCGGCCTTGACCTTCGGGTTCGTCAGCTCCTCGATCTCTTCGAGCACCTTCTGCGCGCTCGCGCCCGGCGGCAGCTCGGTGACGACGAGCTGCCACTGGCCGCGCGCCAGGTCTTCGATCTTCCAGCGCGCGCGCACCTTCAGGCTGCCGCGGCCGGTGGCGTAGGCGGCGCGGATGTCGTCGGCCGGGCTGATCAGCTGGCCGCCGCCGGGGAAGTCGGGGCCCGGCACGAGCGCGGCGAACTCATCGTCGCCGAGCTTGTCGTTGCGGATCAGCGCGACCGCGGCCGCCGCCACCTCGCGCAGGTTGTGGCTCGGCACCTCGGTCGCCAGGCCCACCGCGATGCCGCTCGCGCCGTTCAGCAGCACGAACGGCAGCCGCGCCGGCAGCAGCTTCGGCTCTTCGGTCGAGCCGTCGTAGTTCGGCACGAAGGAGGCAGTGCCCTCGTCGATCTCGTCGAGGAGCAGGCGCGCGATCGGCGCGAGCCGCGCCTCGGTGTAGCGCATCGCGGCCGCGCCGTCGCCATCGCGCGAACCGAAGTTGCCCTGGCCGTCGACGAGCGGGTAGCGCTGAGAGAAGTCCTGCGCCATTCGCACCATCGCGTCGTACGCGGCGGCGTCGCTGTGCGGGTGGAATTTGCCGAGCACGTCGCCGACGACGCGCGCGCTCTTCACCGCCTTCGGGCCGCTCGCGGTCGTGAACGCCAGGCCCATCCGCTCCATCGCATACAGGATGCGGCGCTGCACGGGCTTTTGGCCATCGCACACGTCGGGCAGCGCGCGACCCTTGACGACGCTCAGCGCGTATTCGAGGTAGGCGCGCTCGGCGTAGGGCGCGAGGCCGATGGTGTCGCGGCCGTCTTCGGGTGGCGCAGGTGTGAAGAGATCGGGTTCCATGGTCAGTCAGTCAGGCGAAAGGATTGCGAACGGTCAGTTGCTGCTCGAAGCGCTGGCCTGCCGAGAAGTCTTCCGAAGCCAGCGTCTGGCAACCCGCGTCGAGCGCCGCGGCGGCGATCATCGCGTCATACACGCTCAGTTGGTGGCGCTTCGCGAGCGCCATGCCGCGCTCGTGCGTTTCGAGGGTGATCGGGCGCACGTCGCAGAAGCGGCGGACGTCGAGCAGCGCCTGCGTGACCGCGCTCCAGTCGAGCCTCAGCTTGCGCCGAGCCACGTTGGCGAACTCGTTGAGCACCTGCACGCTGATGACGACGTGACCTTGCAGCAGCGCTTCGGCCCGGTCGGCCTTGGCAGCGTCGCCGGACAGCAGGTACAGCAGCACGTTCGTGTCGACGAACGGGCGCGGCGGCACGCTCACCGCCCGCGCTCGTTGGCCTCCATGCGATCGAACTTGAAGTCAGCGGGCAGCAGCCCGCGGTACTTGCGCAAGCGCGCCAGCGCTTGTCGATCACCGGCGTCGGACCGACGCAGGCTCAGCGTGCGCGCATTGGCCACGTCGACTTCGACCTGGTCGCCTTCTTTCAGGCCGAGCACCTCGACAACCGCCGCGGGCAGGCGAATCGCAAGGCTGTTGCCCCATTTGGAAACTTGCATCGCAGACCCCTCGCGTCATGGATAGACATATCCGAATTGTATATCCAGGGACACCTCATCGCAGGAAGCCGCCCGCCCGGGAAGCGTGAAGCGCGGCCGCGACCTTACACGAAAGCAAACGGCCGGCCGGGCCCGATTCGCATCGGGCGCGGCCGGCCGCGGCAACGGGCGCGGCGCGCTAGTTGCTGCAGCCCTTCTGCGTGATGCGGTCGTAGGCGGCCTTGGCCTGCACGAGCCCGGCGCCGGTCTTGACGTCGTAGCCCGGGTCGGCGATGTCGAGCGCGCTCTTCTCGAGCGTGCTGCGGATCTGCGCCGCGCTGCAGCCGGGGTAGTAGCTCCACACCAGCGCCGCGACCGCCGAGACGTGCGGCGTCGCCATCGAGGTGCCGTCGTAGTACGCGTAGTTGGTCGCGGTGACCGCGAGCGCCGCCGGCACGCCGATCTGCGCCAGCATCGCGGTGCCGTCGGCCTGGGTGGCGCCGACCGACGGGATCGTCGTCACCGTGGTGCCGAGCGTGCCGTTCAACGCGCCGGCGGTGTTGTTGTAGACGATCGCGCCGACGCCGCCGCTGTTCTGGCAGTTCAGCACCTTGTCGGCGAACGCGATCGTGCCGCGCTGGATCAAGCAGACCTTGCCGGCCATCGCCGGATCGACCGCGGTCCCGAGGCCGAAGTTGGCGAGCGGCGCGGTGACCGACTTCACCGGCGAGCCTTCCATCGGCAGCACGGTGTAGGTCACGCCGCCCACCGTCAGCGAGGTGCCGCGGCCGGTGCCCATCGGCACGCTCGACAGCACGCCGACGCCGGGGCCGGCGATGGCGACCGTCGCGTTGTATTGCGAAAAGTTCGCCCACTGCTTGTTCTCGTCGATCGCGGCCACCGCCATCACGCTCGCGTAGCCGCCGGGATACGAGATCGTTGTGTCGCCATCGTTGCCGGCCGCGGCGATCGACAGGATGTTCTTGTCGGCCAGGCGCTGGAACACGCGCTGGTCGGTGCGCGACGTGTCGGAGCCGCCGAGCGACATGCTGACCACGTTGGCACCGGCCAGCGAGCAGTCGAGCGCGGCGCGGTTGATCGTCGACGAGCGGGCCGAGTTGGTCGCGTCGAACACCTTCGCGATGTACAGGCTGATCTGCTTGTTCGGCATCACGCCGACCACGCCGACGCCGTTGTTGACCGCCGAGATCGTGCCGCCGACGTGGGTGCCGTGCGCAAGCTCGTCGGTGTACCACTTGCCCGAGTTCGTCAGGTTCTTGCCGTCGACGGTGTTGCCGGCCAGGTCCTCGTGGATCGCCTCGTAGCCCGAGTCGATGATGCACACGGTGCGGTTCGCGGCGAAGTGGTCGGGCAGCTGGTCGGCCTGGACCAGCTTGATGCCGTAGGGCACGAGTTGGCCGAGGTGGTACGGTGAGCCCGTCGACGGTGTGGTCAGCGCCAGCGCGTGGCGCTCGACGTCGTCCTCGATGTACTCGATGTTCGGGTTGCGTTGCAGCCCCGCGAGCGCGGCGGCCGGCACCTCGATCGACATCGCGTCGACCTCGGCCAGATCGTGGACAACCTTACCGTTGCCGCGCGCCACCGCGTCATG
>DATMIN010000588.1:0-3075 GCA_035554275.1 Burkholderiaceae bacterium | reverse complement strand
GGCGCGCTCGAAGTCGGGGTGATGCGCGAGGCGGCGCTGGAACGCCGCGATGATCTGCTGGCGGGTCAGGCCGGCGCCGCGCGGCCCGCGCACCGCGAGGATGAACGGCCAGCCGAACTTGGTGTTGTAGGCCGCGTTCAGCTTCTGCAGCGTCTCGAACTCGGCCGGCGTGCAGTCGGTCAGGCCGGCGCGGCTTTGCTCGCCGCTCGACTCTTCGGTGAGCGTGCGCGCCACCATCGCCTTGCCGGCGAGTTCGGGGTGGGCGCGGATCAGCGCCAGCTGCATCTCGGCGTCGGCCTCGCGCACGCTCGTGACGAGCGCGTGCTTGAGGTGCGCGAGCGTGGCGAACGGGCGCTTCGGCGCGGCGCGTTCCGCGACCCACGGCGAGTGCTCGTAGATGCCCTCGAGCGCTTGCACGAAGCGCGCCGGCGAAGCGCGGTTGAGCGCCGCGAGCGTCAGGGCCGTCATGGCGCCGGGTGCGTCGCGGCCCAGTGGTGCGCGATGTCGATGCGGCGCGTGACCCAGACCCGCTCGTGCCGCTGCACGTGATCGAGAAAGCGCTGCAGCGCGCGCAGCCGCCCGGGTCGGCCGAGGATGCGGCAGTGCATGCCGATCGACAGCATCTTCGGCCGGTCTTGCCCATCCGGGTCGCCCTCGGCGTACAGCACGTCGAACGCGTCGCGCAGGTAGTGGAAGAAGTCGTCGCCGGTGTTGAAGCCCTGCGCCGACGCGAAGCGCATGTCGTTGGTGTCGAGCGTGTACGGCACGATCAGGCGTTGCAGCGTGCTGCCGTCGGACTTGCGCACCGGCGTCCAGAACGGCAGGTCGTCGCCGTAGTAGTCGCTGTCGTACTCGTAGCCGCCGTGGTCGGCCACAAGGCGCTTGGTGTTCGGGCTGTCGCGCCCGGTGTACCAGCCGAGCGGCCACTGCCCGCCGGTCAGCTCGCGGATGATCTGGGTGCCGAGTTCGACGTGGCGGCGCTCCTCGGCTTCGGCCATGTGCTGGTGGTGGATCCAGCGGTAGCCGTGGCAGGCGATCTCGTGGCCGAGCTCGACGAACGCCGCCGTGAGCTCGGGGTGGCGCTGCAACGCCATCGACACGCCGAACACCGTCAGCGGCAGGGCGCGCTGCTCGAACTCGCGCAGCAGGCGCCACGCGCCGGCGCGCGAGCCGTACTCGTACATCGACTCCATCGACAGGTGCCGCATCTCGAACGCCTGCGCGCCGATGATTTCGGAGAGAAAGGTCTCGGAGGCCGCGTCGCCGTGCAGCACGCAGTTCTCGGCGCCTTCCTCGTAGTTCAGCACGAACTGCAGTGCGATCCGCGCGTCGCCGGGCCAGCGCGCGTGCGGGGGAACGCGGCCGTGGCCGATCAGGTCGCGCGGGTAGTCGTCGGTCATCATGGTGCGGCGGGAGGCGTGGCTCGGCGGTGATTCTGCGCGGCGGCGGCGCCTCGCAGCACGGCGCCGAGGTCGGGTGCGCGCGGGTCGAGCTTCAGGTTGCGCTCGACGTGCTCGAGGTGCGACTGCATCAAGCGCACCGCGGCGCGCGCGTCGCCCCGCTCGAGCGCATCGACGATCGCGACGTGCTCGTCGGCCGAGTGCTCGGCCGAATGGGCCGACTGGTACATCAGCGCGATCAGCGAGCTGCGCGAGACCAGGTCGCCGACGATGCCGGCCAGCACCTCGTTGCCGAGCAAGCGCGCGATCACGACATGGAAGTCGGCGAGCAGCCGGGTGCGGCCCGAGACATCGACGCGCTGAACCGCCTGCGCCTCGGCCTTCAGGTGCGCGCGCAGCTCGGCGATCTGCGCCGGGCCGAACTCGAGCGCGGCGCGCCGGATCAGCGCGGCCTCGATCAGCCGGCGCGCCTCGAACACCTGGCGTGCCTCGTCGATGCCGGGCTCGGCGACGCGCGCACCGCGCGCCGGCTCGAGCGTGATCAGGTGCTCGCGGCTCAACTGCATCAGCGCCTGGCGCACCAGCGTGCGCGAGACCTTGAACACATCGGCGATCTTCTGCTCGGCGAGCTTGGTGCCGGGCATCAGGCGGCGCTCGACGATCGCCGTGGTGATCGACTCGGCGATGCGCTGGGTCGGGTTGTCGGCGGCCGGCTCGGCGGCGCGCGCGGGCCGTACGACGCGCAGCGTCGGGGTGGCGGGGCGAGGGCGGGCGGGGGCGGGGCGGGTCATCGTTGTCGATCGGGCTTGCGTGGCGCGTCAAAGTGTATACACTTTTGCCGACGCCACAAGGCCCGCGGGCCGCCTGAAACGCCACCCATGGGCCAACTCACCACCCACGTGCTCGACACCGCCCACGGGGCGCCCGCCGCCGGCATGGTGGTGCGCCTGTACCGGATCGACGACGCCGCGCCGCGGCTGCTGAAGCAGATCGTGCTCAACGCCGATGGCCGGGCCGACGCGCCGCTGCTCGCCGGCGCGGCGTTCGTTCCCGGGCGCTACCGGCTGGTGTTCGCGCTCGCGGCGTATTTCCGCGGCCGCGGCGTGCTGCTGCCCGAGCCGCCGTTTCTCGACGAGGTGCCGCTCGATTTCGGCGTTGCCGACGCCGCGGCGCACTACCACGTGCCGCTGCTCGCGAGCCCGTTCGCCTACTCGACCTACCGCGGCAGCTGAGGCCGAAGCGATCGGCAAAGTGTATACACGATGGAAGCCTTCCTGCTCGACTGGGCCAACCTGCTGCTGCGCTGGGCGCACATCGTCACCGGCATCGCCTGGATCGGCTCATCGTTCTACTTCGTCTCGCTCGACAACAGCCTGACCCCGCCGAAGGATGCGAACGACGCGGCGCGCGGCGTCGGCGGCGAGCAGTGGGGCGTGCACGGCGGCGGCTTCTACCACCACCTGAAGTACCCGGTCGCGCCACCCGCGTTGCCGGCGCAGCTGCACTGGTCGATGTGGGAAAGCTATTCGACCTGGCTCACCGGCTTCGCGCTGTTCACGGTGCTGTACCTCTACAACGCCAGCACCTTTCTGATCGACCGGACGCTGTTCGACTGGACGCCGCCGGCCGCGATCGCGACCGCGCTGGCCTTCTTCGTCGTGTTCTGGCTGCTGTA
>DATMIN010000587.1:0-2131 GCA_035554275.1 Burkholderiaceae bacterium | reverse complement strand
ACGAGTAGCCCAAGGTCTCGAAGCGGCCCGACTGATCGAGATAGCCGTTGCTGGTCAGGTCGTAGATCGGGTCTTCCTGCGCGTAGGCGTTGAAGTCGCCGACCAGCAGCACGTCGTTGCTGGTGCTTGCGGCCTGCAGTTGCGCCACGAAGGTGCGCAGCCGCTGGGCCTGCTGAACTCGCTGGGCGTTCCAGCAGCCCTGGCCGTCGCCGGCATCGGTGTTGCCGGCCGCATCGGCGTCGCCCGCGGCCGGGCAGCTGCTTTTCGACTTCAGGTGGTTCACGACCAGCGTGAAGCGCTCGCCGTTGGCGCCGGCGAAGGTCTGCGCCAGCGGCGGCCGGTTGTTGATCGCGGCCGGGTCGCTGATCGACGCGCCGACGAGCGACAGCCGCCCGGGCTTGTAGATCATCGCCACGCGGATCGCGTCGTCGCCGGTGCCCTGCGCCGGCGTCGGCACGACCGCGTAGGTGCCCGCGCCGACCTGCGCGTTCAGCGCGTCGACGAGGTTCTGCGCCGCGCTGTTGCCGTTGTTCTGGATCTCCATCAGGCCGACGGCATCGGCGTTCAGCCCGGCGAGCGCGACGACGATCTTGGCGCGTTGGCGCACGAACTCGGCCAGGCTGTCCGCGCCGCGGCAATTGCCCGCGCTGCTCGAGCCACCGAGCGTGCAGCCCTGGGCGCTCTGGCCGCTCGCCGTCGTGCCGTCGGTGAAGGTGGTGAAGAAGTTCAGCACGTTCATCGACGCGAGCTTGACGTTGCCACCCGGCGAGGCGGGCTTGGTCGCGCGCGGGTTGGCGATCAGGAACTTCGGCGCGTCGGTCGGCTGCAGCCGGTACAGGCCGGGGCCGGAGGCGGTCGCGGTGGCCAGGCCGTAGTCGAGCACGCCGACGAGGTTGAACACCGCGTCGCCGGCACGCGGCACGCCGTCGGCATAGGCATACGCGGTCGGGTTCAGGTTCTGCAGCGAGCTGCCGTCGTCGAGCAGCAGGCGGCTGCGGGCCTGCAGGTCGGCGAGCGCCAGCGCCTGCGGCGTGCCGGGCCGGTAGAGGTTGGTCGGCGTCTCGTGGCGGCCGCCCGCGCCGACGGTGAGCTGGCCGTAGCGCGCCTGGAAGTAGTTCTGCTGCACCGTCAGGGTGCCGTCGATGCGCACCAGCATGCCCTCGAAGCGCTCGAGGCTGTCGCCGGCGGCGAGCGGCAAACTCACCAGCGTCGGGGTGATGCTGTAGCCGCTGCCGATCTGGCTGACCGCGGTGACGCTGCCGATCTCGGTCAGCGGCGTCGCGGCGGTGCCGGCGCCCGAGCTGAACTCGACGACCGAGCCCGTCACCTGCACCAGGTTGCCCACCGTCGCGGCGGCCGGCGGTGCGGTCGACGTGAACACGAAGATGCCGTCGGAGGTGGCCGGGTCGCCGTCGCCGGTCAAGTCCTGCATGAAGAAGCCGTTGTTCAGGACCTTGGTCACGACGCCGCTGGTGATCACCGCCTGGCCGGCGAGCGCGCTGGCCGCGCCGCTGCCCTGAATCTCGGGGATCGTCTTGGCGATCGGCGGCGTGCCACCGCCACCGCCGCCGCCACCGCTGCCGTCGCACGGGGCGGCGGCGCTCGCGCTGTTGCGCGGCGCCGGCGCGCCGACGCTGAAGTCGGCGCTGTTGTTGTTGGTGTCGGTGCAGCCGCCGGCGTTGCGCAGCGCGGCGGTGGTGTTCGAGAGCACCGCGGTGGGCGAGCCTTCGGTCGGCGTCGACGAGCCGTAGCTGACGAGGTCGACCACGCTGCTGCCGGTCGGCGCGGCGCCGGCGAGCGCGCTGCTCGCGTTCGACAGCGCGACCTTGCCGCTGCCGGCGGCCATCGCGATGTTGGCGGTGACGTCGCCGGTCACCGGCACGCTGCCGCCGGCGCCGGCCGCCTCGCGGATCAGCAGGTAGCCGCCCGGCGGCAACGTGATGCCGGCCGGGATCGCCGTGACCTGCCAAGTCGTGCCCGCAGAGGACGCGTACTGCACCGACCAGCCGCCGATGCTCGCCGCGCTGGTGCCGTTGTTGAAGAGCTCGATGAAGTCGTGCTGCAGCGTCGCGCCGGCGTTGCCGCCGCCGCCGTAGACCTGGCTGATCACCACGCCGGCATGGGCCGGCGC
>DATMIN010000586.1:0-4694 GCA_035554275.1 Burkholderiaceae bacterium | reverse complement strand
GAGGTGCTCGCCGCCGGCAGCGCTGGCCGCCCGGGCAGCGACGCGGTGCCGGACGTGCTGATGTCGGGCCACCATGCCGACATCGCGCGCTGGCGGCGCGAGCAGTCGCTGGCGCTGACGGCGCGCCGCCGCCCCGACCTGCTGGCAGCGGCTCGCGCACAAGGGCGGCTGAGCGCCGCCGACGAGGCGTACCTGGCCAGCCTTGTGTAATAATCAAAGGCTTTTCGATCCTCTGCCCCGCCGGATGCGGCCGGGTCGATGCCTGAGTCTTTAACGCTTCGGGCGTCGGCCGGCGACAGCGCCCCCCATTCCAGCAACGACGCGGCGGCACGATCACTTGGAGAAAACCCATGGATCTGATCCAGACCCTCGAGCACGAGGAAATCTCGCGCCTGAACAAGACCATTCCGCCGTTCGCGCCGGGCGACACCGTGATCGTCAGCGTCAAGGTCGTCGAAGGCACGCGCAAGCGGCTGCAGGCGTTCGAAGGCGTGGTGATTGCCAAGCGCAACCGCAGCCTGAACTCGAGCTTCATCGTGCGCAAGATCTCCAGCGGCGAGGGCGTGGAACGCACGTTCCAGCTCTACAGCCCGTTGATCGCGTCGATCGAGGTCAAGCGGCGCGGCGACGTCCGTCGCGCGAAGCTGTACTACCTGCGTAATCGTTCGGGCAAGTCGGCGCGGATCAAAGAGAAGCTCGCCTAAATTCGGCGGCATCGGCCTCGATGCCCCAGAGTTTCGATCCGCAGCAGTTGCCGGTGCTCGGCACCGACGAGCATCTGCCCGCCATCGGCCCGGCCGCGCTGCACGACGCCGCGCTGCGCCAGCGCTTTCTCGAGCCGCCGGTCTGGTCGCCCGAGATCAGGACCGACGGCCGCTTCGCCGAGCGGGCGCCGGCGCACGCGTCGGTGCTGATCGCGCTCGTGCCGCGCGCCGAGATCACGGTGCTGCTGACGCAACGCACCGATCACCTGACCGACCACGCCGGGCAGATCAGCTTCCCCGGCGGCCGCGTCGAGCCGACCGACGCCGACGCCGCGGCCACCGCGCTGCGCGAGGCCCACGAAGAGATCGGCCTCGAGGCCTCGTTCGTCGACGTGCTCGGCGCGCTGCCGACCTACACCACCGGCACCGGCTTCATCGTGACGCCGGTCGTCTCGCTGGTGCGGCCGGGCTTCGCGCTGCAGCCCGAGCCGTTCGAGGTCGCCGAGGTGTTCGAGGTGCCGCTCGCGTTCCTGATGAACCCGGCCAACCACCGGCGCCACGCGGTCGAGGTCGGCGGCGCGCGCCGCGAGTTCTTGTCGATCCCGTGGGACGGTATCGACGAGGCCGGCCAGCCGCGCCGCTACTTCATCTGGGGCGCGACCGCGGCGATGCTGCGCAACCTGTACCGCTTTCTCGCCGCCTGACCACTCGCCGCCCGATCGCCGCGGGGCGCGTGGCTATCATCGGCCCGCATGAGTTTCTTCGCCGTCCTGTTCGCGCTGCTGCTCGAGCAACTCAAGCCGCTGCCGCGCGGCAACCTGGTGCACGATTCGCTCACCGGCTGGCTGCGCTGGACCGGCCGCAACTTCGACGCCGGGCGCGACCACCATGCGTGGGTGGTGTGGTCGATCACGACGCTCGTGCCGGCGCTGCTGGCCTGGGGCGTGCACGCCGCGCTCGCACACGTGAGCGTGCTGCTCGCGCTGGCCTGGGATGTCGCGGTGCTGTACCTGACGCTCGGCTTTCGCCAGTTCAGCCACTACTTCACCGACATCCGCGACGCACTCGACCGCGGTGACGAGGCCGAGGCGCGCCGCCTGCTGACCGAGTGGCGCCACCTCGACGCGAGCGAGCTGCCGCGCACCGAGCTGCTGCGCCACGTGATCGAGCATTCGCTGCTGGCCGCGCACCGGCACGTGTTCGGCGTGTTCTTCTGGTTCGTCGTGCTGTCGACCTTCGGCCTCGGTCCGGCCGGCGCCGTGCTGTACCGGATGGCCGAGTACGCGAGCCGCTACTGGGCCTTCAAGAGCCGCGCGATCGACGCGCCGCTGAACGAGCGGCTCATGAACCTCTCGCAGCGCCTGTTCAACCTGCTCGACCATGTGCCCGCGCGGCTCACGGCGTTCGGCTTCGCCGTCGTCGGCAACTTCGAGGAGGCGGTGACGTGCTGGCGCCGCGATGCCGGGCTGTGGAAGCATCCGAACGAAGGCATCATCCTGGCCGCCGCGGCCGGCGCCGTCGGCGTGCAGCTCGGCGGCCGTGCGGCGCCCGGCGTCACGCCCGATCGCTCGAAGACCTTCGAGGCCGGCGCCGCGCCCGAGGCGATGCTGGCCGAGGGCTCCACGCCGGGCCTGCCGCCGGTGCCCGGCCACCTGCGCAGCGTCGTCGGGCTGGTGTGGCGCTCGGTCGTGCTGTGGATGCTGCTGCTCGCGCTGCTCTCGCTCGCGAATCTGGTCGGCTGAAACGCGTCAGCGGCGCTGCGTCAGCTCGGCGTAGATCTCGCCGTAGATGCGGTAGCGCGACGCGCCGATTTCGCCGCGCGCCAGCGCCTCGCGCACGCCGCAGCCCGGCTCGTGCAGGTGGGTGCAGTTGTAGAAGCGGCACGCCGACGCGTGCTTGCGCAGGTCGGGCATCAGCATGCCGAGTTGCGCGGCGTCGATCTGGCGCAGGCCGAATTCCTGGAAGCCCGGCGAATCGATCAGCGCGCTGCGGCGCTCGGTGCCGTCGATCCAGTACCACTGCGTCGTCGTCGTGGTGTGGCGGCCCGAGTTGAGCGCCTGCGAGATCTCGCCGACCTGCGCCGCAGCAAAGGGCGCGAGCAGGTTGATCAGCGTGCTCTTGCCGGTGCCGCTCGGCCCGAGCACGAGCGTCGCGCGGCCCTCGAGCAGCGGCGCGAGCGTGGCGCGCGATTCGTCGGGTCGCGCCTTCAGCGCCGTTTCGACGACCGGCACGCCCATCGCCGGATACGGCGCGAGGCGCGCGCGCGCCGCGCTGATTGCCGGCAGGTCGGTCTTGTTCAGCACGATGCGCGCCGGGATGCCGGCGCTCTCGGCCGCGACCAGCGCGCGCGTGAGCTGCGACTCGCTGAAGACCGGCTCGGCGGCAACCAGCACGAGCAGCTGATCGAGGTTCGCGGCGAACGACTTGGTCTTCCACTCGTCCTGGCGGAACAGCAGGTTGCGGCGCGGCTCGACCGATTCGATCACGCCCTCGTCGCCGCTCGCTTGCCAGTGCACGCGGTCACCGACGACGCAGTCGCCGCTCTTGCCGCGCCCCTTGCCGCGCGGGTGGCACGTCAGCCGCGTGCCGTCGGGTGACTCGACAATGTAGTGGCGGCCGTGCCCGGCGACCACCAGCCCGGGCTCGAGTGCACTCGGCTTGCCCAAGTGCGCTCAGGCGACGAACGCCACCAGCGCATCTGCCTTCGCGGCGCAGATGAAATCGTTGACCGAGATGCCGCCGACCGAGTGGGTCGAGAAGCGCACCACGCAGCGGTCGAAGCCGACGCCGAGTTCTGGGTGATGGTCTTCGGTGTGGCAGATCCACGCGAGCGCGTTCACGAACGAGATCGTCTCGTGGTAGTTCTTGAAGCCGAACGCCTTCTCGATCGCGCCCTCGCGCAGCCGCCAGCCGCTGACCTGCGCGAGGTGCTCGTGGATCGCCGCGTCGGCCATCGGCGGGCCCGACATCGCCTTGCAGGACTGGTGCAGCAGGTTGCTCATGGTGCTCACGCAGGTTGCGGCACCGCGCCGGCGTGCGTCAGCGCGGCGAGCCGCTCCGAGGCCGGCGGGTGCGAGTAGTAGAAGCGAACATACAGCGGATCGGGCGTCAGCGTCGCGGCGTTGTCTTCGTGCAGCTTGAGCAGCGCGGCGGCCAGATCGCGGCCGTCGGCCTGGCGGCACGCATAGGCGTCGGCCTCGAACTCGTGGCGGCGCGACAGCCGCGCAAACAGCGGCGAGACGAAGAACGCGAACACCGGCGTCGCGAGCAGGAACAGCAGCAGCGCGAGCGCGTCGTTCGGCGCCGCGAGCGACGGCCGCACGCCCAGGCCGAGGTAGAACCAGCTCTGCGTCGCGAGCCAGCCGAGCAGCGCGAAGCCGCCGAGGCTGAGCGCGAACATCGCGGCGATGCGCTTGGTCACGTGGCGGTGCTTGAAGTGGCCGAGTTCGTGCGCGAGCACCGCCTCGACCTCGCCCGGCGTCAGCTTGCCGAGCAGCGTGTCGAAGAAGACCACGCGCTTGGCCGCGCCGAAGCCGGTGAAGTACGCGTTGGCGTGCGCCGAGCGGCGGCTGCCGTCCATCACGAACAGGCCCTTCGCCGCGAAGCCGCAGCGCGCCATCAGCGCCTGCACGCGCGCCGCAAGCGTCTCGTCGTCGAGCGGCTTGAAGGTGTTGAACAGCGGCGCGATCACGGTCGGGTACAGCACCAGGATGAGTACGTTGAACGCCATCCATGCGCCCCATGCCCACAGCCACCACATCGTGCCGGCCGCGCTCATCAGCCACAGCACCAGCGCGGCGATCGGCGTGCCGATCAGCAGCGCGACCGCGAGGCCCTTCAGCGTATCGGCGAGGTACAGCCGCCACGTCATCCGGTTGAAGCCGAAGCGCTGCTCGACGACGAAGGTGCCGTAGAGCTCGAGCGGCAGCTCGATCACCGCGCCGATCGCCGCGAACGCGCCGAGCAGCGCGAGCTGATAGGCCATGTTGC
>DATMIN010000585.1:0-13822 GCA_035554275.1 Burkholderiaceae bacterium | reverse complement strand
CTACTCGAGCTACCGCGGGTCGCTGTGGGACCGCGGCGTTCTGCCGATCGACTCGCTCGAGCTGCTGGCCGAACAGCGCGGTGGTTTTGTCGAGGTCGACCGCAGTGCAACGCTCGACTGGAACGCGCTGCGTCAGCGCATCGCCGATCACGGCATGCGCAACTCCAACTGCGTTGCGATCGCGCCGACCGCCACGATCTCCAACATCATCGGCGTCAGCGCGTCGATCGAACCCTCGTTCGGCAACCTGTCGGTCAAGTCCAACCTGTCGGGCGAGTTCACGATCGTCAACGAGTACCTGGTGCGCGACCTGAAGAAGCTCGGCCTGTGGGACGACGTGATGGTGATGGACCTGAAGCACTTCGACGGTTCGCTGCGCCGCATCGACCGCGTGCCCGAAGACCTGAAGGATCTGTACGCGACCGCGTTCGAGATCGAGACGCAGTGGCTCGTCGAGGCCGCGGCGCGGCGCCAGAAGTGGATCGACCAGGCGCAGTCGCTGAACATCTACATGGCCGGTGCCTCGGGCAAGAAGCTCGACGAGACCTACAAGCTCGCGTGGCTGCGCGGCCTGAAGACGACGTACTACCTGCGCACCGTCGGCTCGTCGCACGCCGAGAAGTCGACCGTGAAGGCCGGCCACATGAACGCGGTCTCGAGCGATGGCGGCGCATCGAGTGCGCTGCTCGGCAGCGACGCCGACGTCGCCACCGACATGAAGTTCTGCGCGATCGACAACCCCGATTGCGAAGCGTGTCAGTGACGTGCTCGACGCACTTGCCCATGCAACCCGATCGCATGAAGCGTGAAGTCGATAACGAATCGGCGATGCGATACCGCAACAAGCAACGCGCGCGAATGTCAAGAAGTGCTTGGGGTTATCGCGCAACACTCACATAATCGCAACGCACAGGAAATCTCCACCATGCTGGTTTGGGAAGAAGACGTTAAGCCCTCGACAGTTCACGCCGCGAGCCTCGCGCAGAGCCATCCGTCTGCGCCGCCTGTGACTCGCTCGTCGCCCGCGATCAGCGAACGCGAGGCCCCGATCGCCGCATCGGCCGACGGTGCCGCGCGCCGCGTCAAGGCCGCCGACAAGCGCATCATCAACGGCCGCACCGATGTGAATCAGCTGGTGCCGTTCAAGTACAAGTGGGCGTGGGAGAAGTACCTCGCCACCTGCGCGAACCACTGGATGCCGCAAGAGGTCAACATGTCGCGCGACATCGCGACCTGGAAAGACCCGAACGGCCTGACCGACGACGAGCGCCGCATCGTCAAGCGCAACCTCGGCTTCTTCGTCACCGCCGATTCGCTCGCCGCCAACAACATCGTGCTCGGCACCTACCGGCACATCACCGCACCCGAGTGCCGCCAGTTCCTGCTGCGCCAGGCGTTCGAGGAAGCGATCCACACGCACGCGTACCAGTACATCGTCGAGTCGCTCGGCCTCGACGAGAGCGAGATCTTCAACGCGTACAACGAGGTCAAGTCGATCCGCGACAAAGACGAGTTCCTGATCCCGTTCATCAACGCGATCATGGACCCGAACTTCCACACCGGAACGCTCGAGGACGACCGCACGCTGCTGAAGTCGCTGATCGTGTTCGCATGCCTGATGGAAGGGTTGTTCTTCTACGTCGGCTTCACGCAGATCCTGGCGCTCGGGCGCCAGAACAAGATGACCGGTGCGGCCGAGCAGTACCAGTACATCCTGCGCGACGAGTCGATGCACTGCAATTTCGGCATCGACCTGATCAACCAGATCAAGCTCGAGAACCCGCAGCTGTGGACGGCGGCGTTCAAGGCCGAGATCACGGCGCTGTTCCGCACCGCCGTCGAGCTCGAGTACCGCTACGCCGAAGACACCATGCCGCGCGGCGTGCTCGGCATGAACGCGTCGATGTTCAAGGGCTACCTGCGCTACGTCGCCAACCGGCGTGCGACGCAGATCGGCCTGGATGAATTGTTCCCCAACGAGGAGAACCCGTTTCCCTGGATGAGTGAAATGATCGATCTGAAGAAGGAACGCAATTTCTTCGAGACTCGAGTGATCGAGTATCAAAGCGGCGGCGCGCTTTCCTGGGATTGAGTCGACCGGGCGCACCGCAAGGTGAGCCGG
Organism: Burkholderiaceae bacterium; assembly: GCA_035554275.1. Classification (GTDB taxonomy): domain Bacteria; phylum Pseudomonadota; class Gammaproteobacteria; order Burkholderiales; family Burkholderiaceae_C; genus LMDS01. The sequence continues at coordinate 11,700 of DATMIN010000585.1, read as the reverse complement.
CGATGGAGAGCCTTTCGGGCCGGGACGGACGAAAGCAAAGCGAAGATCAAGATGTGTGACGCGGGAGGTGCCGACACAGAAGCGGCGCCCCCGGGTCCCGACCGGATTCACCGTACCGGAGCGCCCCTCCTGGGCGACTTTGGACGGTGGATAGCTGTCGTGCCGCGGATTCGTCCGGGTCATGGCAGTTCCTTTTGTGACTTGATCAAGGAGAAATGAAATGGCAACTGCGAAGAAGGCTCCGGCCAAGAAGGCTGCGGCGAAGAAGGCCCCGGCGAAGAAGGCTCCGGCGAAGAAGGCTCCGGCCAAGAAGGCCGCGAAGAAGGCGCCTGCGAAGAAGGCGGCCAAGAAGGCGCCTGCGAAGAAGGCGGCCAAGAAAGCGCCTGCGAAGAAGGCCGCCGCTCCGGCTGCAGCACCCGCTGCGCCCGCGAAGACGGCCCTCAGCCCGCAAGCAGCGTGGCCGTTCCCGACCGGCGGCAAGCCCTGACCGGTCGAACCCTGAGACTCACGGCCCGCAAGGGCCGTGAGTCGCTTGATCGGCGAACGAGCGGCTGCTACGCCGCGTCGAGTGCTCGATCCAGCGAATGATTCTGGCCACCGCGGCTCGCGACCTTCAGCGCGCCGACCCGGTTGCCCAGACGAGCGCTGCGCTCCAGCGGCCAATCACGTTCGATCCCGTACAGCAGCGCGGCTCTGAATGCATCGCCGCAACCCGTCGGATCGATCGGGTCGTCGACCCGAACGCCCGCCACACGCGTGCGCGTACCGTTCTCCCACAACTCGCAGCCCTCGGCGCCGAGCGTCACGACGATGCCGCGCAGGTGTGTGCGCGACAGCGCTTCGAGCGTCAGGCCGGTGCGCTCGCACAGCATCTGCGCTTCGTAGTCGTTGACGGCGAGCCAGGTCGCCTGCTCGACGAAGCGGCGCAGCTCGGCGCCGTCGAACATCGGCAGCTGCTGACCCGGGTCGAAGATGAACGGCACCTTCGCGTTCGCAAGCTGCTCGGCGTGCTGGAGCATCGCGTCGCGGCCGTCGGGCGCGATGATCGCGACGCGGATGCCGGCGTCGGCCGGCACCTGCGTCAGGTGCGCCGATTGCATCGCGCCCGGGTGGAACGCGGTGATCTGGTTGTTGTCGGTGTCGGTCAGGATGATCGCCTGCGCGGTGTGCGTGTCGGGCACGGTGCGTACGAGCGCGGTGCTGGCGCCCCACGACTCGATGCGGCGCAGATAGTCGGCGCTGTCCTCGCCGACCGTGGCCATGATCAGCGGCTCGCCGCCGAGGCGGCTGAGCGAATAGCCGATGTTGCCGGCGCAGCCGCCGAACTCCCGGCGCAGCGTGGGCACGAGGAACGAGACGTTCAGGATGTGCAGCTGCTCGGGCAGGATCTGCTGCACGAAGCGGCCGGGAAAGATGGCGATCGTGTCGAAGGCGAGCGAACCGCAGATCAAGGCTGACATGAGGACTCCGGGAAACAGGGTGCGGGGCGGACTGCGCGAATCTTCGCGCGTCAGGGATAGAAGACTTCGACCGTGTAGCCGGTGACGCGCGCGCCGCCGGCGACCAGCGTCAGCTCGAGCAGCGCGTCGGCGCCGGGCCGCAGCGCGGTGCTCGCCGGGGTGAACTCGTGCGGGGCCAGCATGCGCCGTGCGACGAGCTGGCCGTTCGGGTCGGTGAGGCTGAGGTCGATCGACGGCACCGCCACCGGGTTCGCGCCGCGGTTGCGCAGCGCCACCGCGAGCTTGAACGCGTCGGGCGCGCCGGCGCGCGTCAGCGCGGTGCTTTCGACACTGACATCGTCGATCCGGCGCGGCAGCTCGATCGTGCACGCCAGCGCCGCGCACCACGCCTGCAGCACCGGCGCGAACCACGGCGCTTGCGACGCCAGCCGGTCGCGCTCGTGATGCATCAACTGCAGGCCGAGCACCACAACGAGCAGCGCGGCGATCGCGCCCATCAGCACGCGCGAGCGCGGGCTGCGCCAGCGCGCCTGGCGCTGCGCCTGGCGAACGAATTCGGGCGTGGGCTCTTCCGCCGCTGCCGCGGCTGCCGAGCGCTCGTCGGTCTCGGCGGCGGGGCTCGGCTCGGCGGCGGGCGGCACGAGCTCCTCGTCGGCCATCTCGGTGTCGAACTGCGCGTCGGGAAACTCGAGCCGGTCGCGCGCGCTGATCGCCGGCGCGTGGCTGTGCTCGCGCTCGCCCAGGCCCATCAGCTGCGAATCGATCTTCACGACCTGCGCCGGATGCGCTTGCGGCGGCGCTGCCCGCGCCTCGGCCGCGCTCGGTTCGCTCGGCTCCCTCATGCGCGCGGAGACGTCGCGATCGAGATCGAACAGGCCCTCCATCGCGTTGAAGACCTCGCTGCACCGGCCGCAGCGGACCCAGCCTTCGGAGATCTTCAGCTGGTCCTGCACCACCCGGAACACGGTGGCGCAAGTCGGGCAGCGCGTCGCGAGCGTCATGACGCACGGGCCGTCATCAGGATCCAGCCGTCTTCGGTGTCGGCGACCCGCACATTCAGCCACGGCGCATACGCCGCCGTGAGCGCGTCGGCCTGGCGCTCGAGGATGCCGGCGAGCACGAGGTCGCCGCCGGCCGCGACATGGGCGCAGAGCAACGGCGCGAGCAGCGTCAGCGGCGTCGCGAGGATGTTCGCGAACACCAGGTCGTAGGCGCCGCTGGCGGCCTCGGGCAACCCGGCCGCAAGCGTCACGCCGTTGGCCAGCGCATTCGCGCGTGTCGCTTCGACGGCGGCCGGGTCGATGTCGACGGCGTCGATCGCCTGCGCGCCGTGCAGTGCCGCGCCGATCGCGAGGATGCCCGAGCCGCAGCCATAGTCGAGCACGCGCTTCCAGCGCGCGCGCCGCTCGGCACGCTGCTGCGCCGTCCAGCGCAGGCACATCCGCGTCGTCGGGTGCGTGCCGGTGCCGAACGCGAGGCCGGGGTCGAGGCGGATCACGTGCGCGGCCTCGCGCGGCGGCTCGTGCCAGCTCGGCACGATCCAGAAATCGGGCGTGATCGGCACCGGCGCGAACTGCGACTGGGTCAGGCGCACCCAGTCTTCGTCGGGCACCGGCGCGATCGCCTGCAGCCGCACGCCGCCCGCGAACGGTTGCGCGAGCAGCAGCGTCGCCGCGCCGGTGGCGGCCGTGTCGTCGGCGAACAGGGCGCGGATCAGCGAACGCCGCCAGCCCGCGCGCGGCGCCGGCATGCCGGGCTCGCCGAACAGGGCGTCTTCGCCCGGCGTGTCGGCGTCGGCATCCTCGATCGAGACCGACAGCGCGCCGATCGCGTCGTCGATGAGCGCGTCGCCGACGGCTTCGACGCGGTCCTGCGGCGCGAGCAGCTGCAGCTCGACCATGGCCGGCCTCAGTGGCGCCCGGCCGCCAAGGGCCACGAAGTGGCCCCTACGGGGCCTGGCCACTGAGCGCCCCCTCGGGGGGCAGGAGCGCAGCGACGTGGGGGTGGTTTCATTTCAGCGCTTGTGCTGGCCGAGCCAGCCTTCGAGGTAGTGGATGCTGGTGCCGCCCTCGATGAACTTGGCGTCGACCATCAGCTCGCGATGCAGCGGCACGTTGGTCGAGATCCCCTCGATCACCGTCTCCGACAGCGCGATGCGCATCCGCGCGAGCGCCTGGTCGCGGGTGTCGCCGTGGACGATGATCTTGCCGATCATCGAATCGTAGTTCGGCGGCACGAAGTAGTTGGTGTAGGCATGCGAGTCGACCCGCACGCCGGGGCCGCCGGGCGGGTGCCACATCGTGATGCGGCCGGGCGAGGGCATGAAGTTGTACGGGTCCTCGGCGTTGATCCGGCACTCGAGCGCGTGGCCGCGCATCTGGATGTTGCGCTGCGTGAACGGCAGCTTCTCGTTCGCGGCGATGCGGATCTGCATCTGCACGATGTCGATGCCGGTGACGAGCTCGGTCACCGGGTGCTCGACCTGGACCCGCGTGTTCATCTCGATGAAGAAGAACTCGCCGTCCTCGTAGAGGAACTCGAACGTGCCGGCGCCGCGGTAGCCGATGCGCTTGCAGGCCGCGGCGCAGCGCTCGCCGATGCGCTCGATCACGCGCCGCGCGATGCCCGGCGCCGGTGCTTCCTCGATGATCTTCTGGTGGCGGCGCTGCATCGAGCAGTCGCGCTCGCCGAGCCAGACCGCGTTCTTGTGCTCGTCGGCGAGCACCTGGATCTCGATGTGGCGCGGGTTCTCGAGGAACTTCTCCATGTAAACGGCCGGGTTGCCGAACGCCGCGCCGGCCTCGGCGCGCGTCGTCTGCACCGCGTGGATCAGCGCCGCTTCGGTGTGCACCACCCGCATGCCGCGCCCGCCGCCCCCGCCCGAGGCCTTGATGATCACCGGGTAGCCGACCGCGCGCGCCGCCTTGATGATCTCCTTCGGGTCTTCGGGCAGCGCGCCCTCCGAGCCGGGCACGCAGGGCACGCCAGCCTTGATCATCGCCTGCTTGGCCGAGACCTTGTCGCCCATCACGCGGATCGACGCCGGCGTCGGCCCGATGAACGTGAAGCCGCTGCGCTCGACGCGCTCGGCGAAGTCGGCGTTCTCGGAGAGGAAGCCGTAGCCGGGGTGGATCGCCTCGGCGTCGGTGACCTCGGCGGTCGAGATGATCGCCGGCATGTTGAGGTAGCTCTGCGCCGACGCGGCCGGGCCGATGCACACCGCCTCGTCGGCGAGCTTCACGTACTTCGCGTCGCGGTCGGCCTCGGAGTAGACGACGACCGACTTGATGCCGAGCTCGCGGCAGGCGCGCTGGATCCGCAGCGCAATCTCTCCGCGATTGGCGATCAGGATCTTCTTGAACATGCAGCGACGGTCCTATTCGATGGTGAACAGCGGCTGCCCGAACTCCACCGCCTGGCCGTTCTCGCACAGGATGCCCGTGACCGTGCCCGACTTGTCGGCCTCGATCTCGTTCATGATCTTCATCGCCTCGATGATGCAGATCGGGTCGCCTTCCTTGATCGCGTCGCCGACCTCGGCGAACGGCTTGGCGCCCGGGTTGGCCGAGCGGTAGAACGTGCCGACCATTGGCGACTTGACCGCGTGGCCCGGCGGCGCTTCCGCCACCGCGGGCGCGGCGGCCGGGGCCGGCGCGGCCACCGCCAGCGGCGCATGCATCGGCTGCGGCGCATAGTGCTGCATCAGCGGTGCCCCCGCGGGGTCGGCCTTGACGATGCGCACCTTGCCGTCGGCCTCGGTGATCTCGAGTTCGGAAATGTTCGACTCGGACACGAGGTCGATCAGTGTCTTCAGCTTGCGAAGGTCCATGGGGTTTTTGATCCTGGTGACTCGCAACCACGATGAATCGGCGTAGTGGGCCTCGTATCGTGCGCGGTGCGCGCTTTCTGCGCCCAACGCGGCGTAGCGCGTCGTAATCGGTTCAGGGAATGAGGCTTCGACCCATCGCCGCTGCGGCTCAGCGCGCCGCGCGGCGGTCGAATCGCAGCCTCACAGCTGCCACAACGAAGAACGCGACTTTACGCGACTTGACTGAACTTGCGAGCCGTTGACAAGCGGCGAAACATGATGTGTCGATTCAGCCTCTCAGGCCGGGAGCTGCGCCCAGCGCGCGAGATCGTCGGGTTCGAGCGCGCCCAGTTTGCGCTGCATGGCCACGCCGTGGCGATCGAACAGCGCGCTGAACGGCAACCCGCCGCCGCGATTGCCGAGCCGCTGCGCCAGCTCGATGCCGTCCATGCCGACAAGGCCGATCGGGAACGTGACCGGATGCTGCGCGAGGAACGTTTGCACCGGCGCGCGCTGGTCGACCGCGAGGCCGACGACCTGCCAGCCCTGGCCCGCGGCTTGGCCGCGGTGGAAGCCGTCGAGCAGCGGCATCTCCTTGACGCACGGCGGGCACCAGGTCGCCCAGAAGTTCACCAGCAGCGGCCGGCCGCGGAACGCGTCGAGCGCGAGCGTGCCGCCCTCGGGGCGCTCGAAGCGCAGCGTCCACCAGTCGGCCGGCGCGCTCGCTTCGGGCGCGAGGCGGCGCCGCCAGGCCACGCCGGCGCCGGTCGCTGCGGCGACGACCGCGACGCCGGCGAGCGCGAGACGGCGCCGGTTCATGGCCGGGCCAGCCGCGCGCGCAGCGCCGCCAGATCGCCGCGCTGCGAGCGGCCGCCGGCGTCGGGCTTGAGCGCGCCGCGCAGATCGTCGCGGTCGAGCACGCTCAGGTGCACCGTGACGCGCTCGCCGAGTTCGGCGCTCGGGTGCGCGATGCTGAGCACGTCGACCGGCACGCCGCGCGGGCCGGGCCGGCTGCCGACGGCGTAGTCGACGCGCCGGTCGAGCAGCGCGAGCTCGGCCGACTTGGTGTCGTCGCAGTAGAGCTCGAGGTGCACATCGTTCAGGCGGGTCGCGGTGCCGCGCCACACCGCGCCGGCCAGGTGCGGGCGGAACTCGGCGAGCCGCTCCATCCAGACCAGCGCGACCGCGCGCAGCGCCGCCAGCTCGGCCGGCTGGGTGTCGGCGCAGAAGATGTCGAGGTACTCGCGCACCGCGTCTTCGACCGCGTCGTTGCCCGGCAGCGCCGGGTCGCGCGCGGTGTGCCGGCCGAGCGTGCGCGCGGCGCGGCGCTTGGCCGGGCCGTACTCCATCCCCTCCTCGACGATCAGCCGGGCGGCGGTGGCGGCGATCTCTTCGGTCAGCGACGAGGTCATGGCCGATTGTAGGAAGCGCGCGCGCAGCCCTGCGCGCTCAGGGCACGTCGACCGCCGCCATGCGCGCGCCGACCGTCGCGGCGCGGCCGACCACGTACGGCGAGCTCGGCCGCTTCTCGAAGCGCTTCGGCGCCGGCAGCATCACCGCGAGCTGCGCCGCCTGCGACGCCCCGAGCGCCGCGGCGTCGACGCGGAAGTAGTGGCGCGCCGCGGCCTGCGCACCGAACACGCCTTCGCCCCATTCGACGCTGTTCAGGTAGATCTCGAAGATGCGCTGCTTGCCCAGCACCGCCTCGAGCATCAGCGTGATCACCAGCTCCTGCGCCTTGCGCAGCAGGTTGCGCTCGCCGTCGAGGAACAGGTTCTTCGCGAGCTGCTGCGTGATCGTCGAGCCGCCGAAGACCTTCGGCGCGCGGGCCGCGCCGGCGCCATACGCCGGGCGGCGCGCGACCGGCGCCGTTGCCGTCGCATTCACGCGCTCGAACCGCGCCTCGGCTTTCTGGTTGCGGTCCCAGGCCTTTTGCACCGCGTCCCATTCGACGCCGCCGTGCTCGGTGAAGCCGGCGTCTTCCGCTGCCACCACCGCGCGCTTCAGCGCCGGCGCGATGCGCGGGTAGGCGACCCACTGCTGGCGCCACGCGAGCGCGTGCTTCTCGCTGACGAGCTGCCACGCCTGCGAGCGCTGGAACGTCGTCGACTGCGGGTCGACGACCGTCATCAGCGCGATCCGACCGAAGAAGTAACCCTGCAGCGCGAGCGCCGAGAGCAGCAGCAGCGCGGTCAACCGCCCCAGCGTGCGCAGCGCGCCGCTCATCATCTGGCCGCTCCGGCCATCCGCGCCCGCAGCGCGGCGAGCACCGGCGCGGTGTCGGGCCGCACGCCGCGCCACAGCTCGAACGCGGCGGCCGCCTGCTCGACCAGCATGCCGAGACCGTCGCGTCCATGCGCGCCGTGGCGCGCCGCCCAGTCGAGGAAGCCTTGCGCGGCCGGGCCATACATCATGTCGAGCGCGAGCGCGCCGGGCGCGAGCACCGCGGCCGGCACCGGCACGGCCGCACCCTGCAGGCTGGTGGCGGTGGCGTTGATCACGATGTCGAAGCCGGCGCCGCCGTCGTCGAGCGGCGCCGCGCGCAACACGGTCGCGCCGGCCGCCGCCGCGTGGCGCGCGATCAGCGCCTGCGCGCTCGCGAGCGTGCGGTTCACGATCACGATCTCGCCCGGCCGCGCTGCCAGCAGCGGCCCGAGCGCGCCGGCCGCCGCGCCGCCGGCACCGATCAGCAGCACGCGCCGCCCGCCGAGCGCGACGCCGGCGTTGCGCTCGATGTCGGCGACGAGCCCGGCGCCGTCGGTGTTGTCGGCGAGCCAACCGGCGGCGTCGAAGCGCAACACGTTCGCGGCTTCGGCAAGCGCCGCGCGCGGCGTCGTGCGCGCGGCGAGGCGAAACGCCTCGCCCTTGAACGGCGTTGTGACGTTGCAGCCCTTCGCGCCGCCGGCCGCGAGTGCGCGGATCGCGGCCCCGAAGCCGTCGAGCGGCACCAGCCGCCGCTCGTAGCGCAGCGCCTGCCCGGTCTGGGCCGCGAACGCGGCGTGGATGAACGGCGACTGGCTGTGCTCGACCGGGTTCCCGGCGACGACGTACAGATCCGGCGCCGCGCTCATTTGGTCGGCGTCGCGCTGAGCGTGGTCTCGAGACCTTCCTCGCGCGTGAACTTGAAGCGCGAGGTGATCACGAGCTGGTCGGCGCGCTTGCGCATCGCCGCGCTGAACGGCCCGAACGGCGCGGCCGCGCGCACGATCGCGATCGCGCGGCGGTCGAGCACCTTCGAGCTCGACGGGCGCACGACCTCGGTCTCGATCACGCGGCCCTCGGCGTCGACCGTCACGTTCATCGTCAGCTCGCCGTACAGCTTCTTGCCCTGGCTCTCGGGGAAGTTGCGGGTGCCGCGCTCCTCGATCTTGCGGCGCAGCGCGTCGTAGTAGATCGCGTAGACCTCCTCGCGCGTGGCCGGGCTGATGTAGCGCTTCTTCGGCCGCGCGTTCTCTTCGTTGACGCGCTTCTCGATCTCGGCGAGCAGCTGCACGAGCTGGCGGCGGCGCTCTTCCTGCGCGGCCTCGTCGGGGTTGCCCTGCTCGCGCTGCGGGTCGGGCGCGGGCAGCAGCGCGAGCTCGCGGCGGATCTGCGCGAGCAGCTGCTGCTGCGTCTCCTGCAGCTGCTCGATGCGCTTCTTCGATTCCTCGTTCGACTCACCGACCTCGACCAGCGCCGACGGCGGCAGCGGCGACGTCGCGCGCCCGAGCGCCGCCTCGCCGCCACCGGCCAGCGCCGCCTGCGCGATCGCCTGCGCCTTCTCGGGCGCCTCGCCGGAGCGCGAGTTGACGAGGATCACCTCGAGCGGCGTGTCCTGGAACAGGCGATTGAAGCCCTCCGGGTCGATGATGCGCACGCCGAGCAGCGCGCCGTGCACGCCGAGCGACACGAGCAGCGCGATCTGCAGCGTCGAGAGCTTGCGCAGCGGCGACACGGCGGGCCGTCAGGGCGCGGGCGCGTCGGCCGGCCGCGCGGGGGCCGCGGCCGGGTCGGCGTCGTCGCCGCGCAGGTCGATCGCGAGCGTCAGCGGGCCGGCGGCCTCGGCGCCGTCGTCGGCCTCGCTGTCGGAGTCGGCATCGGGCTCGGCCGACGCGGCGGCGGCCGGCGTGGCGTCCAGGCGCGCCGCGACGCTGCCGAACACGTCGAGCGTCAGCAGGTCGGTCGCGCCGATGCGCACGCGCACATGCGCGCCGCGCGGCAGGCTCTCGGCGCCGGTGGCGCGCAGTATCAGCGGCAGCGTGTCGGCGCGCACCAGGCCGTCTTTCATCACGGTCGCGTCGAGCTGCTCGATGCCGTCTTGCGCCAGCGCGCGCAGCGTCCAGTAGCGCTCGATGCCGTTCTGGAACGCGGCGTAGTCAGCGTATGCCGAATCGAACGCCGAGATGATCGCGAACAGCTGCACGTCCTTCGGCTTGAACGGCGCGGCCAGCGCCGCGGTACGGCCATGGCGTGCGCACGCGATCAGCTGCCACTGGTTGACGAGGTCGACATAGCGGCGCAGCGGCGAGGTCGACCACGCGTACTGCGCGACACCCATGCCGGCGTGCGGCGCCGGCTTCGTGCCCATGCGCACCTTCACGCCCGGCGCCATGCTGGCCTGGCTGCGGTAGATGCCCGGCACGCCGCACTCGGCGAGCCACGCGCCCCAGGTGCTGTTGGCCAGGATCATCGCCTCGGCCACGATCAGGTCGAGCGGCGAGCCGCGCTTGCGCGTGGTGATCACCACGCGCTCGTCGCCGCGCGGCTCGGGGCCCTCGATGCCCTCGAGCCTGAAGCTGTAGTCGGGCCGGTTGAAGATCTCCGGCTTGCCGCGCACGAGTTCGCGCTGCGCCTTCAGGTGCTGTGCGAGGCGGTACGCGAACGCGAGCTCGGCGGCGACGGGATAGTCGGCCGGCCGCTCGCCGCGCAGGCTGGCCTCGTCGATCACCGCGTCGAGCTGGTCGTGGCGCAGGTTGGCCACGATCGGCACGCGCTCGAGGCGCGTCTCGCTGCCTTGGATCGCGAGCGTGTGCGCGTCGAGCCTCACGTACAGCGAGACGGCAGGGCAGTCGCGCCCGGCCAGCAGCGTGTAGGCCTGCACCACGTCGTCGGGCAGCATCGTCAGCTTGTGGCCGGGCATGTAGACGGTCGAGAGCCGCTCGCGCGCGACCGCATCGAGCGGCGCGCCGGGCGCGAACGCGAGGCCCGGCGCGGCGATGTGGATGCCGAGCGTGACGGTGTCGGTGCCCAGGCCCTGCAGCGACAGCGCGTCGTCGATCTCGGTGGTCTGCGAGTCGTCGATCGAGAACGCCGCGACCGTTGCTGTCGGCAGCGTCTCTTTGATCTGCGGCGCGGCGAGCGCCGGGAATGCGGTGCCCTTCGGGAAGTGCTCGAACAGGAAGCGCCGCCAGTGGAACTGGTACGGCGAGTCGATCGCGCCGGCGCTCTTCAGCAGCTCGAGCGGCGGCGTGTGCGAGCGCCGCGCGGCCTCGACCACGGCCTTGTACTCGGGCGCGTTCTTGTCGGGCTTGAACAGCAGCTTGTAGAGTTGCTCGCGCACCGGCGCCGGGGTTCGGCCCTCGATCAGCTCGGCGGCCCACGCGTCGATCTGCGCGGCGATCTGCTTCTTGCGCTCGATGCCGAGCAGCGCGGCCTTGACCGTCTCTTCCGGCGCCTTGCGGAAGTTGCCGCGGCCCATGCGGCGGAAGTAGTGCGGCGCCTCGAACAGGCGGAACAGCGCGGCCGCCTGCTTCTCGCTGCCGGCGCTGGTCTCGAAGTAGTCGCGCGCCAGATCGGCGAAGCCGAACTCGGCGTCGGGCGCGAACTCCCACGCCAGGTCGAGGTCGATGTCCTTCGCGATCGTCTGCGCCGCGGCGATCAGCTCGGCCGGCTGCGGCTTGTCGAACTTCAGCAGCACGTTGGCCGCCTTCACCTTGACGCGCTTGCCCGACTCGAGCTCGATCTGCATCGAGGTGTCGGAGTCGGTCATCACGCGGCCGGCATGGAACTTCCCGGCGTCTTCGTAGAGGGCGTACATGGGCGCGATTGTCGCCTGAAGGCGGGGGGTGGGCCGGGCGCAGCCCGGTCCTTGGGGATGCTCAGTAGCTGCGGCCGCGGCGGTATTGCGCAGTTGAGCGCGGCGCCAGCGTGGTGCCGCGCGCCAGCGCCGCGAGCGACGCGCCGGCGTGCGCGTGGCAGATCGCCAGGCCGAGCGCATCGGCCGCGTCCTTGCCCGGCAGGCCGGGCAGCGCGAGCAGGCGCTTGACCATCTCCTGCACCTGCTCCTTGCGCGCCTGGCCGTGGCCGACGATCGCCTTCTTCATCTGCAGCGCGGTGTATTCGGCCACCGCCAGCTCGACGCTGACCAGCGCCGTCAGCGCCGCGCCGCGCGCCTGCCCGAGCAGCAGCGTCGACTGCGGGTTGACGTTGACGAACACGATCTCGACCGCCGCG
>DATMIN010000584.1:0-9714 GCA_035554275.1 Burkholderiaceae bacterium | reverse complement strand
GGAGACGTCAGCGTTCGTACGACAGTTCTGTTGTCCTTTACTGGAATGCGACTTCGGCGAAGCTTCGAAGCTTGCGCGAATGCAGGCGCTCCCATGACTGGGCTTTCAGCTTTTCCAGCGCCTTCAAGCCGATCTCGAGATGCTGGCCGACGCGTTGCCGATAGAATTCGCCGGCCATGCCGGCAAGCTTGATCTCGCCATGAAGAGGCTTGTCCGACACGCAGAGCAACGTGCCGTAGGGCACGCGGAAGCGGAAGCCGTTCGCGGCGATCGTCGCGCTCTCCATGTCGAGCGCGATCGCGCGGCTCTGGCTGAAGCGGCGCTCCGGCGTGCTCGCCGCGTCGCGCGACGGCAGCAGCTCCCAGTTGCGGTTGTCGGTCGAGGCCACCGTGCCGGTGCGCATGATGCGCTTGAGCTCGTAGCCCTTCAGCTGCGTGATCTCCTCGACCGCCGCCTCGAGCGCGACCTGCACCTCGGCCAGCGCCGGGATCGGCACCCACAGCGGCAGCTCCTCGTCGAGCACGTGGTCCTCGCGCACGTAGCCGTGGGCGAGCACGTAGTCGCCGAGCTGCTGCGTGTTGCGCAGGCCGGCGCAGTGGCCGAGCATCACCCACGCGTGCGGGCGCAGCACCGCGATGTGATCGGTGATCGTCTTCGCGTTGGCCGGGCCGACGCCGATGTTGACCATCGTGATGCCGCTGCCGTCGGCGCGCACCAGGTGGTAGGCCGGCATCTGCGGCAGGCGCGGCGGCGCGGCGCCGAGATCGTCGCCGGGCTGCGGTGGCAGCCCGGCGCGGCGCGTGATCACGTTGCCGGGCTCGACGAAGGCGATGTAGTCGGCATCGGCGCCGTTGGCCATCGCCTCGTGGCCGAGGCGCACGAACTCGTCGATGTAGAACTGGTAGTTCGTGAACAGCACGAAGTTCTGGAAGTGCTCGGGCGCGGTGCCGGTGTAGTGGCGCAGCCGGTGCAGCGAGTAGTCGACGCGCGGCGCGGTGAACAGTGAAAGCGGCTGCGCCTCGCCGGGCGCGGGCACGTAGGTGCCGTTGGCGATGCCGTCGTCCATCGCGTTCAGGTCGGGCAGGTCGAAGCAGTCGCGCATCAGCAACCGGCGCTCGGCGCTCAGGTTGCCCTCGATGTGGTCGTTCTCGGCGAACGAGAAATGCACGGGAATCGGCTGCGCGCTGGTGCCGACCTCGAGCGAGATCTGGTGGTTCTTCAGCAGCAGGCGGAACTGCTCGAGGTAATAGCTCGCGAACAGGTCGGGCCGCGTCAGCGTGGTTTCGAAGCTGCCGGGGCCGGCGACGAAGCCGTAGCTCAGGCGCGAATCGGCACGCGCGACGGTGTCGGTGTGCACGCGCACGAACGGGTAGCAGGCGCGCACCCGGCCGGCCGGAGCCTCGCCGGCGACGAAGGTCTGCAGCGAGGCGCGCAGGTGGGCGATGCTGCCGTCGTAGATCGAGCGCACCTGGGCGAGCGCGGCGGCCGGGTCATCGAAGCGGGCCGGGGCGACGTAGTTCGGGACAAAGGGCATGGGTTTCCTGTTCTTGTTGTGGTGCGCCATTTTCCCCTGATCGGTCGAGCGGCGGCCGCGCGGGGTTGCAATTCGTGACCTCGCTTGTCCTACAGGGGCCGCCGCGATCGGCTGACCATCGGAAATCGAGCCCGCCTCTAAGGTTGAGCCAGCCGGTTTTCAGCGCCGGCCGGATTGCCAACCTTCCTGGGCCGACATGCACCGTGGCCCACAACCCCGAGGAGAATCACGATGAGCGCACTCAAGACCCTGACCGCCGCGATCGCTGCGGCCACGATCGTCGGCGCGGTCGGCTTCGTGTCGGCACAGACCGCCACGAGCGACCAGACCCAGCCGGCGGCGACGAGCCCCGAGCCGATGCCGAACAACACGGCCCCGGCACAGGACAGCAGCACCCCATCGCCGCAGCCGTCGTCGGACAGCAGCGCCGCACCGGCCCAGCCCGCCGCCCCGGCGCAGTCGACGACGCCCGATTCGTCGACCGCCCCATCCTCGAGCAGCCCGAGCGACACCTCGGCCGCCCCGGCCGAGCCGCAACCGAAGGCCGACCGCAACTGATCGCGTTCGCGTGACATGACCGCACCGCCCGCCACGCCCCGCCACGCCGACCTCTGGGCCGGCGTGCGACAGGGGGTGCTGGTCGGCGCGGCCGTGCTGGTGCTGACGCTGCCGCCGGCCGGCCTGGCCAAATGGGGCCGGCCGCCGGCAGCGTCAACATCATCCGTCTCATCGGCGCACGTCGCGCCGCGCGAGCGTCTGCCCGAACAGGCCGATTTCGCCGGGCATGCGTCGTCCGACGATGCGCGCCAGGTCGCCGACTGGGTCGCGCGCACCGGCAACAACGAGTCATCGCCGTTCGTGATCCTCGACAAACGCGATGCCCGCGTGTTCGTGTTCGACGCGCGCGGCCGCCTGATCGACGCCAGCCCGGTGCTGCTCGGCGCGACACCGGGCGACGATTCCGTCGCCGGCATCGGCACCCGCGCGATGAGCGAGGTGCAGCAGGACGAGAAGACCACGCCCGCCGGCCGCTTCGTCAGCCAGCCGGGCCGCAACGCCTCGGGCGAAGACGTGGTGTGGGTCGACTACAACGCCGCGGTGTCGATGCACCGCGTGCGGCCGGTCGATCCGAAGGAGCGGCGCCTCGAGCGGCTCGCGTCGAACGACCCGCGCCAGCGCCGCATCTCGTATGGTTGCATCAACGTGCCGGTCGCGTTCTTCGACGGCGTGCTGCAGCCCGCGGTCGGCAAGCGCCGCGCTGTCGTGTACGTGCTGCCCGAAGTGAAGCCGCTGGAACAGGTGTTCGCCGAGGCCGCGAAGAGAAGCGTGCAGACGAATCAGATGTGACGAATTCCCTGCCGGTGTCTGCGGACATTGGCCGGCCGGCCGTTGATTGATCGGACAATCACGGCCGGCCTGTTGCTGCCCGTCCGTCGCGGCGGCGGCAAGGCCCGGTGGGCGGCAGTCAGTGGTCGGCCCGGCCGCTGTCTTCACCGTCACCGAAGGATTCTTCACGATGCCCCGTCGAGGCGCCCGGCTGCTGCTCGCAGCCCTGATCCTGTGTTGCGCCCCGTGGTGCCGCGCCGCCGATTTCGCTGCGGTGCAACCCTCGCCCGATGCCCGCTACGCGGCCGAGCGTGTGCTGCTGACCGGCGATGCGATGGCGCGCCCGTTCGCTATCGTCGACAAGGTCGAGGCGCGCATCTACGTGTTCGACGCCGCCGGCCACCTGCTCGGCGCCTCACCGCTGCTGCTCGGCATGGCGGTCGGCGACATCGCGAGCCGCGACGCCGCGGTCGCCGACACCGCGCGGCTGCGCCCGGCCAGCCTCGCGCCGGCCGACCGCAGCACGCCGTCGGGCCGCTTCGAGACCCAGCCCGGCCACAACGACAGCGGCGAGCCGATCGTCTGGGTCGACTACGACGCCTCGCTCGCGCTGCACCGGCTGCGGCCGGCCGCGGCGAGCGAGCGCCGCCCCGAGCGGCTCGCGTCGCCCACGCCCGACGACAACCGCATCTCGCTCGGCTGCCTGGTCGTGCCGGTCGCGTTCTACGATGGCGTGGTCGCCGCCAGCCTCGGCGCGCAGCGCGGCGTGGTCTACGTGCTGCCCGAGACGCGCCCGGCGCGCACCTTGTTCGACGCGCTGGAGTTCGCCGCGCTGTTCTGAGCTGAGCCGCGCTGCGCCCGACCGGCCTCGTACACTGCGCCCGGCACGAACGGTGCGTGGAGCGAGGCGATGAAGGTACTGGTCCTGGGCAGCGGCGTGATCGGCGTGTCGTGCGCGTACCAGCTGGCACGCGCCGGCCACGCGGTCACGGTCGTCGACCGCCAGCCCGCCGCCGCGCTCGAGACGAGCTACGGCAACGCCGGCGAGGTCTCGCCCGGCTATTCGTCGCCGTGGGCCGCGCCCGGCATCCCGGCCAAGGCGATCAAGTGGCTGCTGATGACGCACCGGCCGCTCGTGATCCGCCCGCGCATCGACCCGGCGATGTGGCGCTGGGGCCTGGCGATGCTGCGCAACTGCACCGCGGCGCGCTACGACATCAACAAGAGCCGCATGGTGCGGCTGGCCGAGTACAGCCGCGACTGCCTGAAGGCGCTGCGCGAGCAGACCGGCATCCGCTACGACGAGCGCATGCAGGGCACGCTGCAGCTGTTCCGCACCCAGGCGCAGATGGACGGCACCGCCGCCGACATCGCGATCCTGACGCGCGACGGCGTGGCCTTCGAGGTGCTCGACCGCGACGGCTGCATCCGCCACGAGCCCGCGTTGGCGGCGGTGGCGACCAAGTTCGTCGGCGGCCTGCGGCTGCCCGGCGACGAAACCGGCGACTGCTTCAAGTTCACGCAGAACCTGGCCGCGCTCGCGCTGCAGCAAGGCGTGCAGTTCCGCTACGGCACGAAGATTCAGCGGCTCGCGCACGCCGGGCGGCAGATCGACGGCGTGGTCACCGATGCCGGCACGCTGAAGGCCGACGCCTACCTCGTCGCGCTCGGCAGCTACTCGCCGCTGCTGCTGCGCGGCGTCGGCATCCGCGTGCCGGTGTATCCGGTCAAGGGCTACTCGATCACGGTGCCGATCAGCGACGCCAGCGGCGCGCCCGAATCGACCGTGATGGACGAGACCCACAAGGTCGCGGTCACGCGCCTGGGCGACCGCATCCGCGTCGGCGGCACCGCCGAGCTGGCCGGCTACACCCTGCAGCTGCACGACGCGCGCCGGCGCACGCTCGAGCATGTGGTGACCGATCTGTTTCCGCGCGGCGGCGATGTGGCGCGCGCCGAGTTCTGGTGCGGCCTGCGGCCGATGACGCCGGACGGCACGCCGGTCGTCGGCGCGACGCGCCTGCCGAACCTGTACCTCGCCACCGGCCACGGCACGCTCGGCTGGACGATGGCCGCCGGCACCGGCCGCGTGCTCGCCGACGCGATGTCGGGCCGGGCCCCGGAGATCGATCTCGCCGGGCTGACGCTCGACCGCTACCCGAACGCCTATGCCTGAAGCGTGATTTGGCTCAGGGCTTGGCGGTCAGCAGCGGCGTGAGCCGGTCTTCGGTGCCTTCGATGCGTTCGAGCTTCGGGTAGCGCAGGCCGCCGTGGTAATCGATCGCGACGCTGCGGTAGCGGTCGCCGTCGCGGACCAGCAACTGGATCGGCGCGCTCGTCTTCTTCGCTGCAGTGATCGCGCTCTTCAGCCGCTCGGGCGTGTAGGCCACGCCGTCGATCGCGACCAGCTGCGCCGCGCCGCTCAGGCCGGCTTTGTATGCCGGGCCGTTCCAGCGCACGCCTTCGAGGCGCGCCTCGCGGCCGACGTTCATGCCGAGCGAGTACGAGAAGTCCTCGATCTGGCGATACGCGGCGAAGCCCTTCGACGCGCTGTTCGGCTCCTCGGCCCAGGCGAGCTTCCAGCCCGACTTCGCCAGCCCCTGCAGCGGCGCGCCGGCCTGGTTGGTGTCGAGCCGCTGGCGCAGGAAGCGCGTCCAGTCGTACGGCTGCACCCGGTTCAGCGTCGCGACCACGTCGTCGAAGGTGTAGGTCAGCGGCGTGGTGTCGGCGTCGGCACGGCCGGGCTGCGGGCCGAAGAACGCGCGCGCGAAGTCGTCCATCGTGCGCTGGCCGCCGGAGGCCTCGCGCATCGTCATGTCGGCCTCGAGCCAGATCAGCAGCATCTCGTCGTAGTAGTCGGCGCCGCGCACCCAGTCGCCCCAGTCGCGGCCACCGCCGCGCCCTTCCATCACGGCCTGGTTGGTCGTGTCCTGCAGGTTGCGCCAGTTGCGGCCGCTCTGCGCATCGAGGTAGGCGGCGGTGTTGGCGATCTGGTCGCGCATGTCGCTCATCGGCACCAGGCCGGCGCGCGCCGCGAGCACCGTGCCCCAGTACTGCGTCTGGCCCTCGTAGACCCACAGCAGCGAGTCCTGCATCGGCGTGTTGGTGTTCGGGGTCCACAGGTCGGCGGGGCGCCGGAACTTGCCGTTCCACGAGTGCGTGTACTCGTGGGGCAGCAGCGTGCGGCCGGTCGAGGCCTTGGACCAGTCGACGAAGTAGCCGCTGCGCACGCCGTTCTCGCTCGACTGGTGGTGCTCGAGGCCGATGCCGCCGAGGTGGTCGCTGACCGCCAGCAGGAAGTCGTAGTGCGCGTAGTGGCGCGCGCCGAACACCTTGTCGGCCTGCGCCACCATCGCGCGGTGCGCGGCGAGCTGCTCGGGGGTGATCATGATCTTCTCGGCGCTGTCGCCGACGACGTTGAGGAACACCGGCGCACGGCCGGCCTGCGCCGCGTCGGGGTCGAGGTCGACGCGGTTCACGTACTTGCCGGCGAAGATCGGCGAGTCGATCAGGGTCTCGACGCTGACCGGCTTGAACGTCACCGCCGCGCCGCTGCGCGAGGCCTCGCGCAGCGCGCTGCCGTAGTTCCAGCCCTCGGGCAGGCGCAGGCTCGGCTGCACCGTGATGCGCGAGTCGCGGTGGCCGGCCGGGTAGAGCAGCACGCCGTTCCACTGCAGGTTGACGATCTCGGGCGTGACGACCACGCGGCCGATCACGCCGCCGCTGCCGCGGCCACTGGTGCCGGGCCGCTCGAGCGCGGTGAGCTGCTGGAACTCGATCTCGAGCGCGCGCACGCCGGCCGGCACGTCGACCATGAACGCGTACGGGTCGAGCGGGTCGCGCTTCCATGCGATCGGCTGGCCGGAGGCGCTCATCGCCAGCCCGGTCAGGTCGATCACGCTGCCGGTCGGCCCGTGCGTGCCGGGCAGCCAGTGCGGGTAATACAGGCGCAGCGGCCCGGGCGCGACCGGCACCGTCTCGCGGACGCGGAAGATGCGGTGATCGAGGTCGGTTGCGTCGACCTGCAACGTGATCGTGCCCGGGTACGGCGTGTCGACCGGCGCCTGGGCGTGCAGGGCGGGGGCGGCGAGGGCGAAGGCGAGGGCGAAGGCCAGCGGCAGGGCCGCGCGGGCGCGCGTCGTGAGGTGGGGCGGCATCGTGTGCGGCAGTGGGTTGGCGCGCATCGGGTTCGTGGCCCGCGGCGCAAAACCGGCGACGATACGGCATCCCGGCGCGCGCGCCCCGGCGAAGGACAAATCCATTCGCTACGGTTGGTGACAGGAGACGATGAGCCGCCCCCCGACCCTTCTTCATGCGCCGATGGCCTGCACCGCGGTCGAGGTCGCGGTGCGCGCGGGCCAGACGGTGCGTGCCGGGCAAACGCTCGTGATCCTCGAGGCGATGAAGATGGAGCACGAGCTGCGCGCCGAGCGCCACACGGTCGTGCTGCAGCTCGACGTGCGCGCCGGCGAACTCGTCGCCGAGGGCGACGTGCTGATGCGCCTCGCGCCGGCCGCGGCGAACGCGGCGCCGTGCGCGCCGGCCACGTCACTCGACGCGCCGGCCGGCGGTGCTGCGCCGCTGCGCGCGAGGCGCTGTATCAGCGCCACCTCGCCGAGTACCACGCGAAGGGCCGCGCGATCAACATGGCGGCCACGCTCGAGGTCGACGCGGTGATCGACCCGGCCGAGACGCGGCGCTGGCTGGTGCAGGGGCTCGTGTCGTCGCGGATCGGCGCGCCGACGCCGGGCGGCATCGACCCGTGGTGAACGTCAGGCCGGGTCGGTGACGCCGCGCTGCGGGGCGTCGGGCCAGTGTGCCGACTGCAGCGCCGGGTGCGCCGCCTCGTAGCCGAGCACCGCAGCGTCGTCATCGCCGTCGGTCGCGACGGCCGGCGCCGCCACACCCTGGCCCGAGAAGTACCAGCGCCGCACGTCCGCCACCCAATCCGAATCGTTCGCCATCATCGTCTCCGAAGCGGCCACGACATGCGACCCGACGTGGCGCGATCGTCAGCGCGAATGTGGTGGCGCGCCATCGGGAGAGCGATCAATACGCTGTAGGGGTTCGCCTACGCGGCCGCTGAGGCACACTGTGCCGAGAATGCCGTCACCGCCGGACAGCGCCCTCCGCCCCATGCTCGAGCTCCCTCCCCGCGACGCCATCGCCACCCCTGCCGCCGGCCCCGGCGCCTCGGCGCGCGCCGACGGCACGACCGTGCGCCACCTGCGCCAGGTGCTGCTCTGGCCGCTGCGGCTGATGCCGGTGCGCGCGGTTCGCGGCGCGCCGCCACGCACGCCGTGGCAGGTGCTGCGCGACCTCGGCGAGGCGTCGCCGTGGCGCGAGGTCGTCGACGAATACACCGGCGACAGCGCGCGCTTCCACGAGCGCCACTACAACGAGTTCGTCACCTTCCTGCCGTACGTGCAGCGCTTTCTGTACGGCGAGGGCCGCAAGGGCCGCCACGCGCCACGCGGCGGCCCCGGCGGGGCCGCGGACGCCGGCCGCGACGCCGACGCGCCGATGCGCGTGTTCCGCCGCGAAGACATCGCGCAGGTGCGCTGCACAGCAAGGCCCGGCGACGCGCCGGTGACGCTCACGATCGTCCACGTCGACCTGTACTTCTTCTTCGACGTCGACGTGGTGCTGCTCAACCTCGAGCTCGGCGCCGACGACCTCTCGCTCGAGCAGGCGCAGGAGCAGCTCTACCGCTTCGGCCGCGGCTACCCGGCCGGCTGGGACAGCGCCGGCCACGCGCTGCACGCGATGGCCAGCGTCGAGTGGCTCGACGCGAGCGGCGCGGTGCTGGCGCGCTCCGACGCGCAGCAGCGCGAGCTGTTCCTCGCCCACGTCGCCGAGCACCGCGCACCGCGCACCGCGGCGCACTGGGCCTTCATGCTGCGGCCGCTGGTGGCCGACCATTCCGACGAGCCCGGCGAGCTGCGCTACCGCCAGATCGAGTACTACCGGATGCCGCTGATGGGCTACCTCGCGCTCGACGACCCGCGCGCGCTGACGCGCGGCGACTTCGTGCGCCTGGGCCTCGTCACCGGGGCCGGCGGCAGCGACAACGGCAGCCTCGTCGACGACGCCACGCCGCGCTCGATGCCCGAGGGCGGGCCACTGCCGTACGGCGTCGACCACCTCGCCGATTTCGAGCAGCGCTACTGCTACGACCGCTTCTGGGCCAACGCCGGCGCCGCACCGAACACGCGCTACCTGTGCAGCGGCCACGCGCTGATCGTGATCGGCGACGCCCGTTCCACCTTCTACGGCTGCCGCGACCGCGGCGTGCTCGCGCAGTTCCGGCACCAGCACTTCATGCTGTTCCTGATCGCGCACTTCCAGAAGGCGGCGCTGTTGATGATGTCGGACCGCCTCGTCGAGGCGCTGAAGAACCTCGATGTCGGCGACGCCGACAGCGTGCGCGCGTTCAAGCGCTCGATCCGCTCGAGCTTCGAGGGGTTCCTGCGCTTCACGCACCGCTACTGGTTCCACGAGGTCTCCGAGCAGGCGCAGGTGCGCGCGCTGTCGCGGCTGTGCTGCACCCACCTCGGTCTCGACCCGCTGTACGACGAGGTCAAGGTGCGCATGGCCGACATGAACACCTACCTCGACGCCGACAGCCTGCGCCGCCAGGCCAACACCGTGGTGCGGCTGACGGTGGTCACGATCCTCGGCCTGATCGGCACCGTGACGACCGGCTTCCTCGGCATGAACCTGCTCGCCGAGGCCGACGCGCCGATGCCGCGCAAGCTGCTGATCTTCGTCGGCACGTTCGTGATCACGACGGTGCTGACGTTCTACACGATGGGCAAGTCGAAGGGCCTGTCGGACTTCCTCGATGCGCTGTC